>JBGPDC010000022.1:0-43907 GCA_041482115.1 Terriglobia bacterium
CAAATTGAACGGCGAGTTCAGCTTTGGGATTGGGAAGAGGATGTGGATTTGATCGGCGTGGCGAAAGTGGCGGCGGTTGTTTCCCAGTAAAGAGTTTTGAGGTTCGCGGATGTCGAAAACGGTGACGATGCATAACGGTACGGAGGTTTGGCGTTACGTTCGACGGGGGCGCAGGCCCTGGAAAGACTGGAGGGAGCGGCCGTAGGCGATCAGGTCGGCGGCGGGGGCGGTGCCGAGGGCGCGGAGGCGGTCCATGAGGCGGAGGATCAGGAAGATCAGCGTTTCTTCGGAGGTGCTGAGGTGGACGCGGGTGCCGGTGTGCTCGAAGGCGGCCTCGTTGAGGACGCAGCCGAGGTCGAGGCGCTGGGCGGCGGGAAAGGCGCGGAGAACGGCGGGGAGGTTCGTCGAGATGGTCCCGCGCCAGACGCTGTCGAAGGCGAGGACGCCGGCGAGCACGGGAGGGAGATGGAGGGCGGGACGGCGGCGTCCGGCGGCGATTACCGAGACCGAAGTGCGGTGGAGGGCGCGGACGGAGGCGGCCTTGACGGCGGCGTCGCCGAGGAGCTGGCGGGTGAGGGTTTGCTTGACCTCGAAGATGGCGTAGACGCTTTCGGCGGCGAGGTGGAGTCCTGCGGAGTGGGGGAAGAGCAGGGGCGAGTAGAAGTTGTCGTAGACGGCGATGTCGATCTGGCGGCTGCGGTGGCCGCGGGCATCGACGATGAAGGCGCTGGCGGCGCGGTAGCGCTGGGGGAGGTAGCTGTTGAGGAGGGTGATCCAGCGCTGCTCGGTGGCGGCGCCGGCGGTGGAGGCGTGCTCGAAGATGCCGCCGACGGCGAGGTGGGCGAGCATCTCGTGCTGCACCTGAAGAAAGACCTGGCGGAGGTCGATGCGGCCGCTGTCCTTGGGACGTCCCATCCACCCCCGGTGAGAGCCCGCCGTGGGGAGCGGCCTCGCGAGTACCTCTTACTTTCAGGGTAACCCGGGGAGGGGCGGCTGGCGGGAGGGGGGAGGCGCAAAGGACTGAAAAGACGGGGCAGAAAAAGTGAAAAGTGGCGTGACCGGCGGTCCAGCTAGCGGTGCTGCGGGGCGGCGGCTTGGAGGCGGGCCTGGGCGCGGTGGAGGGCATTGAGGGCGCGGGCGACGTCGAGTCCGAGCTCGGGGCGGGTGAGGCGCTCGCTCGCGCGGCGCTGGGCTTCGGCGGCACGCTTCGCGTCGATTTCATCGGCGTGTTCGGCGACGTCGGCCAGGACGCGGGTGCGGTCGGGGAGCACTTCGACTACGCCACCGCACACTACCATCTCGCGGCGGCGTCCGTCGGCGAGGTAGGTGAGGACGCCGGTCCCCAGCTCGGCGATGAGGGGGGCGTGTTCGGGGCGCACGCCGAGCTCGCCGGTCCGCGCGGGGATCTGCGCTTCGCTGACCTGCTCGCGGATGAGCAGGCGCTCCGGGGTGGCGATCTCGAGCGTGAAGGAGGTCATGCGGCTTTGAGTTTTTCCGCCTTCTCGCGGGCCTCTTCGATGGTGCCCACCATGTAGAACGCCTGCTCGGGGAGGTCGTCGTGCTTCCCTTCGACGATCTCGCGGAAGCCTTTCATCGTGTCGGCGAGGGAGACGTAGCGTCCTTCGAGGCCGGTGAACTGGGCGGCGACGAAAAAGGGCTGCGAGAGGAAGCGCTGGATCTTGCGGGCGCGGGCGACGGAGAGCTTGTCCTCTTCGGAAAGCTCGTCGATGCCGAGGATGGCGATGATGTCCTGGAGGTCCTTGTAGCGCTGGAGGACCTGCTTCACATCGCGCGCGGTGTTGTAGTGGGCGTCGCCGATGATGCGCGGGTCGAGAATGCGCGAGGTGGAGGCGAGCGGGTCGACGGCGGGGTAGATGCCGAGCTCGGAAATCTGGCGCGAGAGGTTCGTAGTGGCGTCGAGGTGGGCGAAGGCGGTGGCCGGAGCCGGGTCGGTGTAGTCGTCGGCGGGCACGTAGATGGCCTGCACGGAGGTGATCGAACCTTTCTTCGTGGAGGTGATGCGCTCCTGCAATTCGCCCATCTCGGTGGCGAGGTTGGGCTGGTAGCCGACGGCGGAAGGCATGCGGCCGAGGAGCGCCGAGACTTCCGAGCCGGCCTGGGTAAAGCGGAAAATGTTGTCGATGAAGAGGAGCACGTCGGTGCCTTCCTCGTCACGGAAGTACTCGGCGACGGTGAGGCCGGTGAGTCCGACGCGGAGGCGCGCGCCGGGGGGTTCCGTCATCTGGCCGTAGATGAGGGCCACTTTGGATTTCTGCCAGTCGTGCGGGTCGAGGACGCCGCCTTCCTGCATCTCGAGCCACAGATCGTTGCCTTCGCGGGTGCGCTCGCCCACGCCGGCGAAGACCGACACGCCGCCGTGCTTCATGGCGATGTTGTGGATGAGCTCCATGATAATTACGGTCTTGCCGACGCCGGCGCCGCCGAAGAGTCCGATCTTGCCGCCGCGCAGGTAGGGCTCGAGGAGGTCGATGACCTTGATGCCGGTCTCGAACATCTGCTGCTCGGTGGATTGCTCTTCGAAAGTCGGGGCCGAGCGGTGGATGGGGAAGCGCTTCTCGGTCTGGACGGGTCCCATGCCATCCACCGGACTGCCGATGACGTTCATGATGCGGCCGAGCGTTTGCTTGCCGACCGGCACGGTGATGGGGCCGCGAAGGTCCTCGGCCTGCATGCCCCGCACCAGGCCCTCGGTGGGCTCCATCGCGATGGCGCGGACACGTCCTTCGCCGAGGTGTTGCTGCACTTCGACAATGATGTCGATGGGGGTGGGGACGGTGAAGCCGGCGCTGGTGACGCGGATGGCATTGTAGATGAGGGGCAGGTGGCCTTCGGAGAACTGCACGTCCACGGCGGGGCCGGCTACCTGGACGACCTTGCCGATGTTCTTGCCGTTAGTCGATGTCATGGGTGATGATTCCGTTCTACTCGGAGGCGGCAGCGCCGCTGACGACCTCGATGATTTCCTTGGTGATGCTGGCCTGGCGCACGCGGTTCATGAAGAGCGTGAGCTTGTCGATCATTTCGGAGGCGTTGGTGGTGGCGGCGTCCATGGCGGTCATGCGGGCGGCGTGCTCGGCGGCGGCGCTCTCGAGCATGGCGCTGTAGATCTGCACTTCCACGTAACGCGGCAGCAGGGTGGCGAGGATGCTTTCGGGCGGGTCCTCGTAGATGTATTCGACGGCGCCGGCGGGCGCCTCGAAAGGCGCGGCGAGCGGGAGCACGGGGCTCACGACCAGCTTTTGCGACATCACCGTCTTGAACTCGTTATAGAGGAGGTAGACGGCGTCGATCTCTTCGGCGACAAAGCGCTGGATGGCTTTCTGGGCGATTTCCCGGGCGAGGCGGTGTTCGACCTTGGCGAAGACGTTGATGTACTCGCCCGCGATGGGCACGTCGCGGCGGCGGTAATAGTCGCGGCCCTTGCGGCCCACTAGTTCCAGCTCGACGCGCACGGCGGCGTGTCCGGTGAGGAAAACGTGGGAGGCCTTAATCAGGTTGGTGTTGAAGGCGCCGCAGAGACCTTTGTCGCCGGTGAGGAGCAGGAGCAGGATGCGGTTCTCGGGGCGGCGGTCGAGCAGCGGATGGATCGGTCCGTCGGTTTCGGGGAGGCGGGAGGCCACGCTCGCGAGCAGCTCGCGGATCAGGGCGCTGTAGGGGCGGGCGGCGAAGGCGTGCTCCTGGGCGCGGCGCAGCTTGGCCGCCGAGACCATTTTCATGGCCTTGGTGATCTGCTGCGTGTTCTTGACCGAGCGGATGCGCCGGCGGATGTCGATCAGGCTGGGCATTGCTTAGTCGGCGCGCCCCGGGCGCGGGCTAAAAGCATGATCCATAGGGCTTGCGAGGAAAAACGAACGGATGCTCGCGGGTGGGGCGAGCTACGTTTGCCAATAATCAAGTGTAGCTGGGGGGAGGGGGGAAGTCAAACGGAGGCGGTGGATTGACTCCGATGCTGGGGCCGCCAGTGAAGCGACATGGTAAGCTTGCGATCCGATGATGGATTGGGTCGATAAAGGCCGGCTAGAACACTTCGTGCAGTACGTCCAGTCGCTCTCGGGCGACGAAAAGGGCGAAGCCCAAGTGTTCTGCGACCGGTTTTTCCAGGCATTTGGGTTCGAGGGCTATAAAGAGGCAGGGGCAACGCTCGAGTTTCGAGTCTTGTCGGAGAAGAAGTCGACGAAGTTCGCCGATCTGGTGTGGAGGCCCAAGCTGCTTCTGGAGATGAAGAGCCGCGGCGAGCATCTGCACCGGCACTACAGCCAGCTCTTTGACTACTGGCTGAGCCTGGTACCCCATCGCCCTCAGTACGCGGTGCTCTGCAATTTCGACGAGTTCTGGATTTACGATTTTGACCAGCAGATGGAGCAGCCGGTCGACCGCGTGCAGCTTCCTGACGTGGTCCGCCGCTCGGAAGCCTTCAACTTCATGCTTCCGGGCCAGAAGAAACCGCTGTTCCGGAACAACCTCGTGGAGGTCACACGCAGCGCGGCCGACAAGCTCGCTCAGGTCTTCAAGGATCTGGTGCGGCGGAAGGTGGATCCAGCCCGGGCACAGCGTTTTGTGCTGCAGTGCCTCGTGGTGATGTTTTCAGAAGATGTGGGATTGCTACGGAGGGGCCTGTTTCTGGAACTTCTGGAGGACTGTGACAAGGGGCAGAACTCCTACGACCTAATGGGGGCGCTCTTCCGCCAGATGAATAGCGTGGAGCCTGCAAAGGGCGGCCGGTACCGGGATGTACCTTACTTTAATGGCGGCTTGTTCCAGGTAATAGATCCTGTCGAGCTGAACCAGGGTGATGGCTGGCGGCTCAGCGAGGCCGCCAGTCAAGACTGGTCTAGGGTTCAGCCGGCGATCTTCGGAACTCTCTTCCAGTCGAGTTTCGAGAAGGAGGAGAGGCATACGCGGGGAGCCCACTTCACCAGCGAAGCCGACATCTCAAAGGTAGTCCGCCCGACCGTGCTCCTCCCGTTTCGTGAACGGCTCGCGAGGGCCAGCGCCTTTCGAGAGCTGGTAAAGCTTCGGGATGATTTGGCCTCGGCTAGGGTGCTGGACCCTGCCTGTGGCAGCGGGAACTTCCTCTACGTGGCATATCGGGAGATGCGGCGCCTCGAAAGCGAGATTCTTGATGAGGTTTTTTTACGCTATGCGAAGGACGCAGAAGGTAAAGTCGCGACGCGGTCTGTGATTAGCACGAAGCAGTTCTATGGCATCGACTCGCATCCGTTAGCAGTGGAGCTGGCGAAGGTGACACTGACCCTCGCACGCGAGCTGGCCTTGCTGGAATCGCGCACACATATTCAGGCTAGGCAGCACGACCTTCCGGGGACAGAAGAGGCGCCGTTGCCACTGGACAACCTCGACGACAACATCGTTCGCGAGGACGCCCTCTTCAGTGACTGGCCCGAAGCGGACTTCGTCATTGGCAATCCTCCTTTTCAGTCGAAGAACAAGATGCAGCAGGAATTCGGCCGGACCTATATGAACCGGCTAAGGGACCTGTACCCCGAGATCCCCGGCAGGGCTGACTACTGTGTTTACTGGTTTCGGAAGGCGCACGACCACCTGAAGCCCGGGGGCCGGGCGGGCTTGGTGTGGACCAACACGATACGCCAGAACTACTCCCGGGAGGGAGGCTTGGACTACATCGTTGCAAACAGGGGGACGATTACGGAGGCGGTTTCGACGCAAGTATGGTCCGGCGATGCCGCCGTTCACGTCTCAATCGTCAACTGGGTAAAGGGGAGCGTTGCAGGGCCGAAGAAGCTGATCACGCAATTGGGGGACAAGGCCGACTCTCCATGGCGCATTGACACGCTTGATGGGATTAACTCCGCCTTGTCTTGCCGGGTCGATGTAAGCGGGGCTGTAAGCCTGCGCGTGAATCGAGAGTCTCAGGCGTACCAGGGTCAGACCCATGGTCACGAGGGGTTTCTGTTGCCGGCGCGAGAGGCAGAAGGCCTGATCTCGAAGGATCGGAAGCTGGCGGAGGTTCTCTTGCCTTATCTGATCGCCGACGACATGCTCGGGCGGCCTGACCAGAAGCCGACCCGTTACGTGATCGACTTTCATCCCCGCAACGTTCTCGAAGCAGCGAAGTTCGAGCCTCTCTTCGATCACGTAAAGAAAGAGGTGCTGCCCACGCGGAAGCAGGCGGCGGAGGAGGAAGAGAAGCGTAACGCAGAGCCGCTCGCGCAAAACGCGAAAGCTAGGGTCAATCGGCACCACGCGAACTTTTTGAAGAAATGGTGGCTGCTATCCTATCCGCGTGAAGATCTTATCGAGCACCTTCAAGGATTCGTACGGTTTATCGTCTGCTCGCGTGTGACCAAGCGGCCGATCTTTACCTTTGTTGACTCCCGTATACGGCCTAACGATGCACTGGCGGTCTTCGCACTTGAGGACGACTATTCGTTCGGAATACTTCAATCGTCGCCGCACTGGGAATGGTTCAAGGCTCGGTGCTCCACGCTCGAAGAGCGTTTCCGGTATACATCGGATACGGTGTTCGACAGCTTCTGCTGGCCCCAAGCGCCGTCGGCGAAGCAGGCTCGGCAAGTGGCGGAGGCTGCCGTGAAGGTGAGGACGCTTCGCCACCAGGTAATGGAGCAGAATAGGTGGACGCTGCGGGAGCTGTACCGCTCGCTTGAAGATCCGGGTGACAATCCGCTGCGCAGAGCGACGGAGAAACTTGACGAAACGGTCCGGGCTGCTTATGGTATGGCCTCTGGAGAGGACCCTCTGAGATATTTGCTGGCCTTAAACGCCACCTGCGCGGAACGTGAGCGAACGGGAGAGCCGGTTGTCGGGCCTGGAATACCTCCCGGAACGCCTCCTGAAGCCGTCAGGTTGTCCGAAGATCGCATCGAGCCGTAGAAAGGTTTCTGGTGAGCTCTGTCTCCAGTCCGAGCCTGATAAAATAGGCGTAATGAAACGGAAGGCTAGAAAAGTCTTTTCCTACACCGTGTTTTACGAGGCTGCCGAGGAAGGAGGGTACGTTGTCTCCGTTCCAACTTTGCCCGGATGCCACTCGCAGGGAGAAACCCTAGAGGAGGCCGAGCGAAACATCAAAGAAGCCATTGAGCTGTATCTGGAGAGCCTGGTGAAGCACGGGGAGCCGATACCGGAAGAGACGAAGTCGTTTCAGGGCAGGATTACGGTTCCGGTCTCAGTGCCGGCCTGAGCATGGCCAAGCTTCCGGCGGTGACGGCCCGGCAGCTGCTGCGGGTTCTCAAGCGGGCCGGGTTTGTCGAGGACAGGCAGAAGGGCAGCCACATAATCCTCTTCCATCCTCAGAAAAGGACGCGGACGGTGGTGCCGGTTCATTCGGGCAAGACGCTCAAGAAGCCGTTGCTCGCGGCCATCCTGAATGACGCCGGCCTGACCTTGCAGGAGTTCCTGGATATGGTGTGAGTACCTAGCAGGTGGCTCACGTCTATAACTTATTTAAAACAAAAGCGTTAAACTCCGCTGCAAATCTGCAGCGGAGATTAGTGAGCCATCCCGGCCCTTTAGCCACGCCTAGCAGACGGCGCACCACCAGTTTGCGCCAAGCTGCTTAATCAGCCGCTTTGCTCTTGCTGCGCTCGGCGAGGAAGCGCTGCTTGAACTCGGCTAGCGCTGACTTCAGCTCGGCCTCGAGCTCGCCCTTCTTGTCGAATTCCTTCTGGGTTGAGATCCGCTTCAGAACCTCGGGGCGGACGTTTTCGAGGTAACGGAACAGCTCGTCTTCAAAAGCGCGGCACTGGTCGAGCTCCAGGTCGTCGAGGAAGCCGCGCGTGCCGGCGAAGATGATCGCGACCTGCTGTTGAACGGAAAGCGGCTTGTACTGGTGCTGCTTGAGCAGCTCCACCAGGCGCCGGCCGCGATTGAGCTGAGCCTGGGAGGACTTGTCGAGATCGGAGCCGAATTGGGCGAAGGCGGCGAGCTCGCGGAACTGGGCCATATCGAGACGCAGCGTGCCCGCGATCTGCTTCATGGCCTTGATCTGGGCGTTGCCGCCGACACGGCTCACCGAGATGCCGACGTTGATGGCCGGGCGGATGTTGCTGTTGAAGAGGTCGGCTTCGAGGTAGATCTGGCCGTCGGTGATGGAGATGACGTTGGTCGGAATGTAGGCCGAGACGTCGCCGGCCTGCGTTTCGATCACCGGGAGCGCCGTCAGCGATCCGCCGCCCTTCTCCGCGTTGAGCTTCGCGGCGCGCTCGAGCAGGCGGCTGTGGAGGTAGAACACGTCGCCGGGGTAGGCCTCGCGTCCGGGGGGACGGCGCAGCAGGAGCGAGATTTCGCGATAAGCGGCGGCGTGCTTGGAAAGATCGTCGTAGATGCAGAGGGCGTGGCGGCTGGTGTCGCGGAAGAATTCGCCGATGGCGCAGCCGGCATAGGGCGCGAGGTACTGCATCGGCGCCGGGTCGGAGGCCGAGGCCACGACGACGATGGTGTAGTCCATCGCGCCGTTGTCTTCGAGGATTTTCACGACTTGAGCGACGGTGGAGCGCTTCTGGCCGATAGCGACATAGATGCAGATGACGTCGCCGCCTTTCTGATTGATGATGGCGTCGATGGCGATGGCGGTCTTGCCGGTCTGGCGGTCGCCGATGATCAGCTCGCGCTGGCCGCGGCCGATGGGGATCATGCCGTCCACGGCCTTGAGGCCGGTCTGCATGGGCTCTTTGACAGGCTGGCGATCGACGACGCCGGGGGCGAGGCGCTCGATGGAGTTGAACTGATCGGTGGCGATGGGCCCCTTGCCATCGATGGGCTGGCCGAGGGAATTGACGACGCGGCCGATCAGGGCATCGCCGACCGGGACGGACATGATGCGTCCGGTGCGGCGGACTTCGTCACCCTCCGACAGTTCCGTGTATTCGCCGAGCAGGACGGCGCCCACCTGGTCTTCTTCGAGGTTCATGGCGATGCCGGCGACGCCATGGGGGAATTGCAACAGCTCGCCGGACATGACCTTTTCGAGGCCGTGGAGCCGCGCGATGCCGTCGCCGAGGGAGATGATCGAGCCGGTTTCGGCCACCTCTACCGCGCCCTCGTAGTTCTCAATCTGCTCTCGAATGATTTTCGAGATTTCATCCGCACTGATATGCGCCATAAGTGAACCTTTATTCGGAGGCCAGGCCGCGCTCGAGCGCGTGAAGCTGGCTGCGCAGCGAACCGTCGTAAATCGTCGAGCCGATCCGGGCGATGACCCCGCCGAGCAGCGCCGGATCGACGGAAAACTGCGCGCGCACCTGCCGGCCGGTCAGCGCGCTGAGCTGGGCCGCCACCGCTTCCTGCTGGCCGGCCGTCACCGGCTGCGCCGAGGTGACCGCGGCTCGCACGATGCCCAGGCGCTCGTCGAGGAGTCCTTGAACGGCCGCCACCATCTCGTCGAGCAGCGCCAGACGCCGGTGGTCGGCGACGACACACAGGAAATTCCGCGACGTCTTACTCAGGCCCAGCTTGTCGCCCACCTGAGTGATGACGATCCTTTTCTTGATGGGGGGCACGGCGGGGGAGAGGAGCACGTTGCGCAATTCGAGAGAAGAGCCGAAGGCGGCGGCGAAGGCGCCCAGCTCGGCGAGAGCCTGCTCGGCGCTCACCGGCGAGCCGGGCCGCGCGATCACGTCCACCAGCGCCCGGGCGTAACGATTTGCGACGGCGGAAGGCATGGGTCCCTTACCGTGCTGGATCTCCCAGGCCGTGCCCGGAGGCCAGGCCACGCACGAAGGCGCCGACCAGCGCCTGCTGGTTCTGCGGGGTCAGGCGGGCGGCGATCCTCTTTTCGGCGAGACCCACGGCCAGCGACGCGGCATAGGCGCGCAACTCGAGGCGCGCGGACTTGGCGGCGGCGGCGATATCCTGCTCGGCCTGGGCCGCGACCTTGCGCAGCGCCTGCTCCGTTTCGCGCGCCAAGCGGGCGTGCTCGGCGGCCATTTCGGACTTGGCCTGCTGGCGCATCTCCTGGATCTCGTGGTCGAGGCGGGCGAGGCGCTCTTCCATGGCGCGGGCGCGGCGCTCGGATTGCTCGGTCACCTGGCGGGCTTCCTCGAGCTCACGGGTGATCTGCTCGGAGCGCGAGGCGAAAAACGGTCCAGCGTTTTTCTTGACGAGGTACCCCAGGCCGCCGGCCAGGATGGCAAAATTGACCACGCGCCACAGCATTTCGTTGCTGTGGCCGGCGCCTGCGGCCTCTTCGGCCGCCTGAACGGGGCTGAGCAGGGCGAGCCAGCAGGCGGCGAGGAGGAGGACGCGCTTCATGCCGCCGCACTCCCCTCAACCACGCGGCGGATGATCTGCTCGGCCATGGCTTCGACCTGAGTGGAAAGAGACTGCTGGGCGGCTGCCACATCCTGCGCAAGCGAGGCGCGGGCGGCGGTGAGGCGCGCCTCGGCCTGGGCGCGGGCTTCGCGTACCTGCTCCTGGTGCGCGGCGGCGGCCTTCAGCCGTTCGGCTTCCTGCTCGCGGTAAAGCTCCGAGCGGGCGGCCTGCAAAGCGGCCTCGTATTCCGCCGCCTTCTGTTCGGCCTTCTGGAAGGTCTCGGCGGCGCGCTGGCGGGCGCCTTCGGTCGCCTCGCGGCGCTTCTCGAGTACCTGACCGAGCGGGGCGAAGAACATCTTGCGCAGGTAGAAGGCCAGGAACACCACCAGGAAAAAGGTGGGTACCGCCTGCACCAGGATTCCCTTCAGCGCGATGATCGTCTGGTCCATACAGAGTCTTTGCCGTCCCGGCCCGCAACCCTGCCGTCTGCCGCCGACGAACCGGACTCACCCAACCTCGGGCCTTCGGCTCGGCAGAGCGAAGCTAGAAAAGCACTAGCTGGAAAAGGTGATGCTCGGTGTGCGCGAGAGCAAAGCGCAATTAACTCCTAAAATTAACACGCCGCGCGGGGTGAAGTCAAACGCACTCCGACCCGCGCGGCCCGCGAAACACACGGCGTGGCGAGTCCGGAGAGGGGGCTGCCGGGAGCGTTACTCGGCCTTCTTTTTCTTGTGGACGTTGTGGCAGCCGCGGCAGGCGCCACCCATGGCGGTGACGGCGGTCTTCCACGCCGCCAGGTCCTTATCGTCGGCAGCCTTCATGGCCGCGGTGGCCGCCTGGTCGAGCTGGCTGGCGGTCTTGAGCCAGACGTCCTGGTCCTTGGGCCGTCCGCTGGCGAGGAGCAACTGGGACGACTCGGCCAACAGGGCCGCACTCTGGGCGGCGTCGGCCCATTCTTTGTCGTCCTTGGGGCCGCCGGCCTTATTCAGAGCGATCAAGATGTCCATCGACGGCTTCTGGATGCCCGCCATCAGATGCTTCGAAGTGGCCACCGCGTGATACGTGGCGGTCTGGGCCAGGGCAAAACCGACGATAACTAGGACCCACCAATAGCGTTTCATTCCGTTCTCCCCCTGAAATGCAAAAGATCATAATTATAACTCAACGGGCCGGCGCCACGGGGAGGCTGCGGCAGCAGGTAGTGGGGTCATAGCGTGGAGATGGGATACGGATACTCCCGAACTGTACGCTCAGAGTCAGGCAATTCTTGAGACAGTACGTCCCGTTCCGGTAGTGGGTCAGTTTGAAATTTTGGTAGCTGGCTACCTTACTCCGCTCTTAGCACGGCGGCCAGCCATAACCGCAAACGCTACGAAGCTCCCGGTGGCTAACGCTACTACGGCCCCGGTGCGCAAGAGCGCGGCATGCATCGTCTCCCATTCGAGGATCGCACGCGCGCGATCGAGTCCGAAGAGCTGCGCCGCGAGTCCTTGCATGCACATCACGGCTCCCAACGCGCGCAGGGTCTTGGGCGCACGAGAGGTTCGGGCAACCAGGATCAGCACGAGCCCCATGGCTACGCGAACAGCGCTGGCCGCATAGAGTCTGACAGGCGTCGCGAAGTACAGCCGTCGAACCGTCGTCACGTTATCGGGGGAAACGATGCCTACCATGCCGACGACGATGGTGAAGAGTGCGACGAGCAACGCGGCAATTCTCATGTCTCTTCTACCCGAGCAGACCGACGATGTCGTCGATACTCCAGACGTGGTCTGCGATCCCCGCAGCCATCGCTGGCGTGATCCTCAGCGAGCCGTGGACCCGGCAAAAATTGTAGTGCGCGAAGTGTAGGGCCAGGGCGGCCTTCAGATTGTCCCACTTTCCCTTCTAGCTAAGAGCAACTCCGATTTGCGAAGTGCGGACTTCGCAACCAAGAAACTGACGTACAAAAACAGCCCATACGAACTTACCAGACAACTTTCCACATTGCCCAGGTGGACGCATGAGGAGATTGCTCAGCGACAGAAAGTTCTGGCTGGCTTGGCGGTTCAAGCATGGCCACTCTGAAGCCCGAGTGGGCCCCTGGGCCCATCTCCACACTAGAGCACCACTACCCGGCAGCGGCGAGTCCCCTGGATTAGAATGGCCACAGGACTGGGAATGCCGACGAGATACCGGCTGCTGATACTCGGGGGAATCGCCGTGCTGTTGCTGGGGGTGACGGCCTGGCGCTCCCGGCCGACGCTTGCTGCCCGGAATCCGTTCGACTTGCCCGTGTTGCTGGAGACCCGGGGCACGGTGCGGGGCGAGGCGCGGCTGCCGCTCAAGGGGGCACGGGAGCGCGGCCCGTATAGCTTGAGCGTGGCGGTCGAGAGTCCGGGGGATCTGCTGCCGGAGGGACGGTTGCGGGTGACGGTCCGGCAGGGGAGCCGGGAGCTGGTCTCGAAGACGTTGCACCTGGGCGACCCGGACCTTTATACCTTGATGCGGTGGGGGGCGGAGGGCGCGGCCGAGGTGCGGCTGAGCCTTGCAGGCGCGGCGCGTGTCAAGTACCACGTGGCGGTGCACCGGTGGCCGGCTACGACGCGCCTCGAGGCCGAGCCGAATAACTCGCTCGCGGAGGCGAATCCGATCGAGCTGGGAACGACGGTGTTTGGCTCGGGGGACGAGGAGCCTTACATCGCAGCGGAGGGAGCGGGCGCAGCGGACGCGGGCGAGGATTGGTTCCGGTTCGAGTTCCGGGAGGCGCGTCCGAAGCTGGTGTTCTTCGGGCTCGACCTGATGGAGCGGGACAACCTGCCGGTGGACGTGGCGGTATTCCGAGCGCAGGACGGCAAGCCGGTGGCCTTCGAGAACGGCGCCGATCCGGTGACGCCGCCGCACGAGGTGCAGGCGATACCAGGCAACAAGTTCACCACGCGGGTGCTGCGCGAGCCGGGGACTTATTACGTGCGGGTGCGGGCGCGGCATCCGATGTATAAGCTGCGGACGCGGGTTTATGACGTGCCGCCATACGACGACCCGCGGCAGGCGGTGCAGACGGCGGTGGACTACATTATCCGCGCGGGGGATTCGTGGCACGCCAATACGCCGCGCAAGGGGGGACGGCTCGACCGGGTGGCGAACGTCCACCAGGAGACGTCGCTGTGCGTCGCCTGCCACCCCACGCACTTCAGCCAGCGGGCGCAGCTCTACGCGCTGCGCAACGGGTATGAAGTGACGGGGCGGCAGCAGCTCCAGTTTCTGGCGGAGCGGTTCTATAACAACCCGCGTCCGTTTTACGGGTATGAAGAGCAGGGGGCGACGTGGGCGCGGGTGATCAGCGCGCCGGCGAACGTGCTGGGGCGGATGGCGGGGCTGCTGCAGGTCTATGAGAAAGAGGTCACGGGCGAGCACCGCGAGAAGTTCTTCCGGGGGGTGGCGGAGTACCTGAAGCTGTATTACAAAGACAAAGACACGCTGCCGCCGGATGAATCGAACGGCAACCTGCCGCTGGTGAGCGCCTACGAAGTGGCGTGGTACGCGTGGGAGACCGCGCCCGAGCTGCGGGGGCAACTGGAGCGGCTGATCGCGCAAGACCAGCACAAGAACCTGGTGGACCTCTGCTACCAGACGATTGCGCTCGCGGAGATCGACCGGGAGAAGTATCGCGAGCACCTGCGGCGGAATGGGGAAAAGATTCTGGCGCTGCAGCGTCCGAGCGGGCAGTGGGCGATGAGCTTCGATGCAGCGGCGCCGGAGGCCGAGTTCCAGACCGGGCACGCGCTGTGGGCGCTCGGGAAGGCGGGATATCCGGCCGATGACCCGCGCGTGGCGAAGGGCTTGCGATACCTGCTCGGGAGGCAGCAGGAGTTTGGGGGCTGGTTCGACCCGCTGCAGTCGTACGAGAATTTCCGGACGCCTTTCCGGGAGACGCAGATGGCGGTGCTGGCGCTGTCGGAGTTTTATAAAGGACCGGGAGCGAAGGGGCAGCCGGGGAGGGTAGGTGGCACGGATCCGGCCGGGTGGCTGGAGCATCTCGATGCGACGTGGGAGGCGCCTGGGGCGGCGGAGATCAGGCAGGCGGCGCGGTCGAACGAGGCTCTGGTGCGGCAGCAGGCGGCGGAAGCGTTAGGGCGCGTGGCCGAGGCCTCATCGGCGCCGTTGCTGCGGGCCTTGCTGGGCGATGACAACAAGATGGTCCAGCGGACGGCGGCCTGGGGGCTGCGGCAGATCGTCGCGCGGCGGGGCGAGGGGGCGGCCGAGGTAGAACAGGCGCTCGGGGACCGCGACGAGCGGACCCGCTGGGGCGCGACACGCGTCTTCGCGACGCACTTTTCGTACCTGGTGGACCGCGTGCGGCTGGAGCCGCTGGTTCGCTTGCTCGACGATCCGCTGCCGTCCATTCGGATGCAGGCGGTGCAGGGGCTGTGGCAGTGGTGGTTCTGGGACGCGCGCCGCGCCTCGCGGGACCGGATCGAAAACGCCGTGCTGGCGGCCATGGGAGTGACACAGCATCCGTGGGTGGCGCGGAACCTGCGGGAGGCGGTCTACAACCTGGCGGACGAGAACGTCCGCTACCTCTATAACAACTGGGTCCCGCTGCTCGCGGAGGACGCGATCCGCGACCGGACGGTCCGGGGGCGGCTGGCCGTGGAGGAGGCGCTCGCGGGCAAATTTGCCCGCGTGCTCGAAACCGGCACGGAGCGGCAGAAGAAACTGCTGCTGGCGGGCCTCAATGACTTCCACCTGCGGCGGGCCGACGCTTATGGACCGGCGCCCGCGGGCACGAAGCCGGGGGTATTGCAATACAACCGCATTGGGAACGACATCGAGCAGATCGTGTTCCTGGGGGAGAGTGCGGCCCGGATGTCGCGCGCGCTGCTGCCGCTGGCGGGTTCGCCGGACCCCGAGATGCGGCGACTGGCGACCCAGGCAGCTTACATGGTGCGGGAGATCCGGGTGCGGCCGAGCTACGGGGGGACGCGCCGCTACGGGTGGGAGGACGTGATTCGGCTCGCGGGTCCGGCTGAGCCGGGGCGCACCGAGCTGGCGCTCGCGGTACTGGAGCGCCTGGAGGACGGCGACCCGGCGATCCGGGCGACGGCGGCGGAAATCTATGGCGAGTTCACACCGGACTTCCGGCGGCAGGGCACGGAGCAGGTGCTGGTGCGGCTGCTCAGGAGCGAGAGGCCGGAGTCGCGGCGGGCGGCGCTGAGCCTGATCTACCAGGCGCCGGCGCTCGACCCGGGTTCTCCGCTGAAGCCGCTGGTGAGGGAGATGGTGCTCGAAGGAAAACAGGGCGCGGCGGCGGTGGCGGCGCTCGAACCGTGGGGGGAGATGCTGGACGATCCGCAGGTGCGGGAGGCCGTGAGGCGGGCCGTGGAGTCCGACGATGCGCCGCTCGCGCGGGCGGGAGTGGAGTTGCTGCTGCGGCATCCCGAGCGTGGCGAGAATGCTGCGCTGCGGCCGGTGCTGGAAAAAGCACTGGCGGCGACGGACCTGAAGCGGCGGCGGGCGTGGCTCGATATTGTCGAGGCGCAGCGGTCGCTGGTCGAGACTCCACGGGGCCTCGAGATTGTCCGGGCTTCGCTGATCCAGGGGGACCCGGACCTGGCGGTCGCCGCCATCAACCTGCTGCGGGATGAGGAGCGCTTGCAGGAGGTCCCGGCGATTCGGGCGGCGCTCGACGAGGCGCGGGGCAACCCGAAGCTGGAGGGCGTGGTCCGGTCGCGGCTCGAGACGCTGGCCGCGCCTGCGCCGCCGGCGCTCGACTACGCCTTCTTCCGGGCGCGCGTTCAGCCGCTGCTGGCGGCGCGCGGCGGCGACGGCAACGCGTGCGTTTATTGCCACGACACCCACACCATCTTCCACTTGCAGCGTCCGGGGCCGGGGGGGTTCTCGGAGGAGCAGATGCGGGCCAACTACCAGGCGGCGCTGAAAGTGGTGGACGCCCAAGCGCCGGAGCGGAGCCTGCTGCTGCGCAAGCCCACCTCGGACGCGGCGGTGGAGGGCACGGTGGGGGCGCGGACGCTCTCCCACGGCGGGGGCGTACGGTGGCCGGCCGGGTCGGGGGAGTACCAGACCATACTGGAGTGGATCCGGGGGGCCTCGCTACGGGGAGGAGACGGAGGCTGAGCCGGGGGGCCGCTAAGTCAGGTACACTGTTTAGGGTAGGCTGCTGAAAAGGCTCGGAAACCGCTCCCTCACGGTTGCGGCTCGGCAACGAGGGCGCCAGGCGGAAGCGGGGCGCGGTTGGGGGACGGCGAGACACGGAACTTGAGTGCAGAGAGGCTTGGCAGCAGCGCAACTTCAAGAGGCCGAACGTTGGAAACCAGCAAGGAAGCGGTCGCGGAGGTCCCAGCCAGTACGGTAAACGGGGTGGAGGCGGCCGAACCCCCGGAGGAGCAAGGATCGTCCCCGCGCGGCGTCATCGCCGAGTGGACGATCACGATCATCCTGCTCCTGTTTGGCACGACTACCTTGATGCAGGCCTTCGTGATCCCGACGGGATCGATGGAGGAGACCCTGCTCATCGGCGATCACCTGATCGTCGACAAGCTCGCCTACGCGCCCCACGGCAACGTGATGAACCACTTGTTGCCCTACGAGGACGTCAAACGCGGCGACATTATTGTGTTCCGGTACCCGGTGGACATCCGGCAAACCTTCGTGAAGCGCGTGATCGGGATGCCGGGCGACCGCATCCACGTTCGCAACAAGCAGGTGTACCTGAACGGCAAAGAGCTGACGGAGCCGTACAAATACCACAAGACGGAGTACTTCGACTCCTACCGGGATAACTTTCCGTCCACGCCCAATACGCCGATCTACAAGCCCGGCATCGAGATGCTTGAAAAGCATGTGACCGACGGGGAGGTCGTGGTGCCGCCCAACCACTACTTCGCGATGGGCGACAACCGGGACCTGTCGCTCGACAGCCGCTACTGGGGGTTTGTGCCGCGCGAGAACATCATCGGCAAGCCGTTGATCATCTACTGGTCGTACGACGCGCCCACCGAGCGGCTGCAGAGTCCGATGATCAGCCTCGATCACGCCCAGGACCTGCTGACCAACTTCTTCAGCAAGACGCGCTGGCGGCGCACGTTTCAGTTGATCCACGGATACCGCATCGAACCGTAAATGGCAACGCGGTCCGATGGCCGGCGGCCCGGGCGGGCACGAAACCCAAAAAAGGCAGTCAAGCTGAAATTGCACAGGTGGAAGGGACGGGTCCGCCGCAGCTTCTCGGAACTGGGTTATCGTACCGTTGACCAGATGATCGAGGATCTGCGCGGGCGATGATCTTGTAGACCCGATGTCCCATGGCCGCCAAGACTGATCGCAGGCCCGAACATTTCTATGCGCTGGTGATGGCGGGGGGGCGCGGGACGCGCTTCTGGCCGCGCAGCCGGCGGGCGCGGGCCAAGCAGGTGCTGCCGGTGCTGGGGGCGGAGTCGCTGATCCAGCAGACGGTCGCGCGGCTCACGCCGCTGATCCCGCCGGAACGTTTTCTCATTATCACCAACGTCCACCTGCGGGACGAGATTGTCCGGCAGTTGCCCGGGGTTCCGGTGGAGCAGGTGATTGCGGAGCCGGTGGGACGCAATACGGCGCCTTGTATCGCTCTCGCGGCGCGAATTTTGCTGGAGCGCGATCCGGAAGCGGTGATGGGCGTGTTTCCAGCGGACCACGTGATCGGCCGCCCGGCGGTGTTCCGGGACGTGCTGCGGCGGGCCTGCCGGGCGGCGCGGGAGGGCTCATTGATTGTGCTAGGCATCCCGCCGCGGTGGCCGGAGACGGGATATGGGTACATCGAGTTTGCCGGGGCAGGCGGCGAGAGTGCGCGGCCGGAGCGGGTGCGGCGCTTCCGCGAGAAGCCGGATCTGGCCACAGCCAAACGGTTTCTACGGCGAGGCAATTTCTACTGGAACAGCGGCATGTTCATCTGGAAGGCGGCGGCGATCGACCAGACGATCCGCGAACACTTGCCCACCACCGCGGCCGCCCTCGACACGCTGCGGGGCGCGCCGGGGAGTCCGGAGTTCGCCCGCACGCTGCGCGCGGCTTATCCGCGCACGGACAACATCTCGATCGACTACGGGATCCTGGAGCAGGCCCACAACATCGCCGGATTCCGGTGCCCGGATTTCGGGTGGAACGACGTGGGGTCGTGGAACGCTGTTTACGAACTGGTCCCGCACGACCGGCAGGGGAACGTGGCACGCTCGGAGGCGCTCTTCCGCGACGCCGGCGGCAGCTACGTCGACGCGCCGGGCAAACTCACAGCCGTGGTGGGGCTGCGCGACATCATCGTGGTGGAGACGGGCGACGCGCTGCTGATCGTCCACCGGGATCGCGCGCAGGAGGTGGGCGAGGTGGTGAAGACGCTCGAGAAACAGGGGCGGAAGAAGCTGTTGTAGGGCGGCTAACCGGCCGGTAGCTGGAAGGGCAGGATCATCCAGGCCTCCGGCGGAGTGCCAGAGAAGCTCAATTCCTGCAGGTATCGCACTATCAGGTCCAGAACTTCCTGCGGCTGATCGCGCTGGCCGGCCGTCGAGACGAGGGTGTTGGCGAGGACGGTCACACCTGCGGCCCGGCCCGCTGGAGACAGCTCGATACGCGCCGTCGCCAGGCCGCTGACGGTTTCAAAATTCCGCAGCGCGGTGTGGAGCGGCGCCAGGGCGGCGTCGAGCTGCGCGGGGGAAATATGGTTCTCGAGGCCGTCGCTGAGGAGGCGGGCGGGTTTCAGAAACCAGCCGTGAAGGACGAGACGGCTCTTCAGAGGACTCCAGGCGCCCTGCACGCGGCGAACACCGTGGGGAATGCGCGGGTCGAATACCGTGAGCTGATTGAAACCCGGCGGGATCAGTTCGACAAGGTTGGAAAGCTCCCGGGAATCGGAGGCATCGAAGTCCCGCCAATAGTCGAGGCAATCCTTGGCCAGGAGCATCGTTTCGCCGCCGGTGAAAGTGCGATGGTCCCAATCGGTGAGCGAGAAAACGTAGGCCCAGGGTCCCTGCGGGACATCGGTGTGCAGCTCCTGGAAGCAGTCGTTCACAAAAAAGCTGAGCCAGGGGTTCATGACCCGGTCGCAGCCCAGGTGATCGCGCCCCCAGCGCCGCAGGTGTTTCAGGAACCGGTTGTAGACTTCCGGCGGGAAGGCAAACTCGGCGAAGGTGCGCAGGTAGGTGTACTGTCCGGGGATATGAAAGTAGTCCCAGATGAAGCGGACTCGCGTGGCGTGGCGCGGCGTGCCGAAGCGCTCCTCGAAGGTGGCGCGCATTTCGCCCGCTTCCGGAAAGAAGTCCGGCACTACGACGAGCCGATCCACGGCCGGCGTGGGCTCGGGTAGCGGGCTCGACGGCGGGGTTCCCAAGACGCCGAGCCTACCACAGTTCGGCGACGCCGGGCGCCGCAGCGGGCGTGAGTGGAGTATAGTAAGGGCCATGAAACGCACTGTAGCCGTTCTGGTTCTGATAACTGGCCTCGCCGCGCTCGTGTGGGCGCAGG
Organism: Terriglobia bacterium; assembly: GCA_041482115.1. GTDB lineage: Bacteria > Acidobacteriota > Terriglobia > Bryobacterales > JACQDG01 > JBGPDC01. Next base: position 19,759 of record JBGPDC010000022.1, read on the forward strand.
TCGCCGCCGAAGTCAACAAACCGTACCAAACGCCGGAGGGCCGCGAGAACCTGCTCAAGACGCTTACCAGCAAGGACCGCGAGAACAACATGCGGCCGAAGGAGCTGGCGGCGCTGCTGGGGATCAAGCCCGGCAGTACGGTCGCGGACGTGGGCACCGGGCCGGGCATGATGCTGCCGTACCTGTTGGAGGCGGTGGGTGCCAAGGGGCGCATCGTTGCGGAAGACATCCAGCAGGACTTCCTCACGCGCGCGGCGGAGCGCATCAAGTCCAATAGCTGGACGAACGTCACCACGGTGCTCGGCACGGATCGCGACCCGAAGCTGCCGGGGGGCCTCGACCTGGTGTTCGTTCTCGACGCCTACCACCACTTCGACTATCCGGGCGAGATGCTCGGCCACTTCGCGCGGGCGCTCAAGGCCGACGGACGCCTAGCGATCGCCGACTATTACAAGTTCCGGAAGAACGAGAAGGGGCAGGACAAGAGCGGCCACATCCGGGCCGACCGGGACGAGGTGCGGAGCGAGATCGAGGCGAACGGGTACCGGCTGATTTCACAGCACGATCATGGGGTGGACCAGTACGTGCTGATTTTCGGGAAGAAGTAGGGGTGGGGCGGCTGGGTGGAGAGGCCGGGCCGTTTGCGCTACCCTAAGACTGTGGATTACTCCAAAATCATTACGATCGAGCCCGGGAAGCGGGGCGGGAAGCCGTGCATCCGGGGGCTTCGGATCACCGTTTACGACGTCTTGGAGTACCTGGCTGCCGGAATGACCCAAGAACAGATCCTCCATGACTTTCCCTACCTGACGGAGGAGGATATCCGAGCCTGTCTGGCGTATGCTGCCGACCGGGAGCGGCGGCTGCAGATTCTCCCGGCATGAAGCTTTTGTTGGACGAGAACCTCTCGCCCAAACTGGCCAGCTCTCTCGCTGCTGTCTTTCCGGGTTCGCGACATGTGGAGGACTGCGGCTTGGGTGCAGCCGACGACGAGGACATTTGGGCTTTCGCGAAAGAGAACGGCTTCGTTATTGCCTCCAAGGACTCCGACTTCTACGACAGGAGCGCACTCTATGGCAGCCCGCCCAAGGTAATCTGGTTGCGTGCAGGCAACTGCACGACCGCAGAAATCGAAGACTTGCTCCGAGGGTTCCAGTCGGAGATTGACGAACTGGCGGGCTCGCCGCAAACTACACTCATCATCTTCCCGGGCGGAAGGAAACCCAGCCAGCCGGAGTAAGGGCTCCTGGCGCTGCTTAGTTCTTGATCAGTTCGATGTCGAGGGTGATCGAGACTTCGTCGGCGAGGGCGAATCCGCCTGATTCGAGGACTTCATTCCACGTGATGCCGTAATCCTTGCGGTTGATCCGGGTGATGGCGCTGAGGCCGATTTTGATCCGGCCTTGCGCATCCTTGACCGAGGGGGAGGGGCCTTCGACGTCGAGGACGACCGGGCGGGTGGTGGCGTTGATGGTCAGTTCGCCGGCCACTTTGAGCCGGCCCTCGCCAGCCGGTTCGACTTTCGCCGACTTGAACTTCATGGCCGGGTAACGCTTCACGTCGAAGAATTCCGGGCCCTTCATTTCCGCGTCGCGCTTGGGAGTGCCGGTGTTCAGGGTGGAGCAGTCGATGGACGCTTCCACGGTGGCCTTCGCAGGATTGGCCGGGTCGTAACGCACCGCGCCCGTGACGCCCCCAAAATCGCCGCGCACGGTGGAGATCATCAGGTGCCGGATGCTGAAGCGGGCGGCGCTGTGGAGGGGGTCAATGCGCCAGGAGGCCTCCTGGGCGCGCAAGCCCGGGGAAACCAGCAGGGCTAGTCCCAGGGCTGCGGCGGGCAGGCGGCTCCACATAAACACCTCAAGTGTACAACGACTTCCGAGGCGGGGCAGAAGCCGCTAAATCCGTCCGAACTTGGCCACCGCTTCCTTCATCGACTTGAACTTCTCGATGAAGGGGAGCATGCGGTGCTCGGTGTCGTCGAGATCCTGGGCGCGCTTGAGTACGTCGGCCGCGCGGGCGCGGGGCACCACCGCGACGCCGTCCTCATCGGCCACGATGATGTCGTTGGGGTTCACGCGCACCCCGGCGCAGGTCACCGGGACGTTCGCGCCGGCGAACTTGTAGTGGTTGATGGAGGTGGAGGGCACGATGCCGGTGCTGAAGACCGGGAACTGGAGGCGCTTGAGCTGGGGCGTGTCGCGGATGCCGGCGTCGATCACCGCTCCGGCCAGGCCGCGGACCTTCATCGCCGTGGCCATCAGGCCGCCGATGCCGGCGATGTCGCCACCGTCGTCGAGCACCATGACGTAGACGGAGCCGGGAGGGGCGGCGTCGATGGCGTCCAGCATGCCCTGCGAGGCGGGGGCGCCTTCCTTGTGCTCCTCCTTCTTGAGGAGCACCGTCACGGCGGGTCCCGCGAACTTGGTCATGAACAGCGGACGCATCCTGGCACCCATGTGGGCGCGCTGGCCGTAGAGCTGCTCGATGGCGTCGGCCACCGAGGCCACCTCGACCAGCCGGAGGCCTTCGATGACCGGGTCGCCGGCCGGCTGCTGCTGGGCAAAAAGCCAGCCGCCGAGCACGACGCTCGCGAGCATGAGTATCAGAGCTGCACCGAGCTTGGGTTTCATGGATGAACCTCACCCGAATTTTACGACACCCCGCTGGTATCATGAGGCCAGACGGCATGGGTCTGCTGCGCAAACTCCGCATTACGCTCGAAATGATCAAGTTCGAGCACTCGGTGTTTGCGCTGCCGTTTGCGCTGACGGGGGCGCTGCTCGCCGTTCGCGGCACGGGGCTCACGGCCGCCCAGGTCTGGGCCAAGATCGGATGGATCGTGCTGGCCATGGTGGGGGCGCGGTCGGCGGCGATGGCGTTCAACCGGCTGGTGGACGCCCCGATCGACGCCCGGAACCCGCGGACCCGGATGCGCGCGATCCCGGCGGGGCTGGTTTCACGGTCATTCACCTGGGTTTTCGTGATGGTGTCGTGCGCGGTCCTGGTGTTTGCGGCCGCACGGCTCAATACGATGTGCTTGTGGCTCGCGCCGGTGGCGCTGGCGGTGGTGCTTGGGTACTCGTATACCAAACGATTCACGTCCCTCTCGCACCTGGTATTGGGCTTCGCGCTGGGGATCGCTCCGGCCGCGGCCTGGATTGCTGTCCGTGGGCGGCTGGAGGCTCCTATCCTGCTGCTCACCGCTGCCGTCATGCTGTGGACGGCCGGGTTCGACATCATTTACTCCTGCCAGGACTACGACTTCGACCGTGCCGAGGGGCTGTACAGCGTCCCGGCGCGGCTCGGCATCGGGCCGGCGCTGTGGGTGGCGCGGGCCCTGCATGTGGTGATGGTGGGGCTGCTGGGGTGGCTCGCAGCCGTCCTGGACCTGGGGGCGCTCAGCTTCGCGGGCATCGTGCTGGTGGCGGCGCTGATGGTTTACGAGCACAGCCTGGTGAAGCCGGGGGACCTCTCCCGGATCAACGCCGCCTTCTTCACGGTGAACGGCGTGGTCAGCGTGCTATTCTTTGTATTCTGGGCGGCCGATGTTCTCTACGCAGCCGGTTATTGACGATCCCCGGCTTCGGCCTGTCGCCGACAAGGTTCTGGCCGGCGAACGGTTGAGCTACGACGACGGCCTTGCGCTGTATCGTTCCCCCGACATTCTGGCGATCGGGTATCTGGCCAACGTGGTCCGGGAGCGCAAGAGCGGGAACGTCACGTGGTTCAACGTCAACCGGCACATCAATCCCACCAACGTGTGCGTGGCGGCCTGCAAGCTGTGCGCTTTTGGACGCCAGGTGCGCGACCCGAAGGCCTACACGATGTCGCTCGAGGAGGTGTGGCACACGGCCGGGTCCGGCTACACGGAGGCGGTGAGCGAGTTCCACATCGTCGGCGGGCTGCACCCGGAGTTGTCGCTCGATTGGTACTGCGAGATGATCCGGGGCCTCAAGGAGCGGTTCCCGCAGGTGCATCTCAAGGCGTTCACGATGGTGGAGGTGGGGTACCTGGCGCGGCGGGCGCACCTCAGCTTTGAGGATACGCTGCTGCGGCTGAAGGAAGCGGGCGTGGACTCGATGCCGGGGGGGGGCGCCGAGATCTTCAACGAGAGGGTGCGGCGCATCATTTGCGACCACAAGGTCTCGGGCGAGGAGTGGCTCGAGATCGCGCGGCTGGCGCACCGCGTGGGGCTGAAGTCGAACGCCACCATGCTTTACGGCCACCTCGAGAACGAAGAGGACCGCGTCGATCACCTGCTGAAGCTGCGGGGGCTGCAGGACGAGACGGGCGGTTTCGTGACGTTCATTCCGCTGGCGTTCCATCCTGCGAATACGCCGCTCGAGCACATCGCGCCGACCACCGGCTTCGCCGACATCAAGAGCATTGCGGTGGCGCGGCTGCTGCTCGACAACTTCCCGCACATCAAGGCCTACTGGATCATGATGACGCCGCGGATCGCGCAGGTGGCCCAGCGCTTCGGGGCGGACGACCTCGACGGCACGGTGGTGGAGGAGAAGATCTACCACGATGCGGGGGCTACGACGGCGCAATCGCTGCGCCGGGGCGAGCTGCTGCACTTGATCCGCAAGGCCGGCCGCGAGCCGGTCGAGCGCGACACCCTGTATCGGCCGGTTACCCGGAACGAAGCGACGTTTACGGTGCTGGTCTGACGCCCCCCCTTTCCGCCCGGGCCATTTGCGCCTGGCATGCCAGTTGTGTTAGTTAATTGCGCCGGAGGGAAGAATGAAACGTAGCCTAGTAGCGCTTGCTTTGGTGGGGATGTGGGCCGGTTCGGCCGCGGCTCAGGCGCCGAATACCCTGACCCCACAGGAGAAAAAAGAGGGCTGGAAGCTGCTGTTCGATGGCAAGACCATGAACGGCTGGACCGACTTTGGCAGGGGCTCCGAGTGGAAGGCGGAGGATGGCGCCATCCTGATGCGGTCGGACCTGGCGGGCAACCTGTTCACGGAAGAGAAGTTTGACAACTTCGTGTTGAAGATCGAGTTCCGGACGACTCCAGATGTGAATAGCGGCGTCTACATCCGCTACACGCCCCGCACGCCTCCCCCAGGCGGCTATGCGAAGGACGGCAAGAAGAAGGGCGGCGGCGGGGGCGGGATGCCTGGCTATGAGGTCAACATTCGCGACACCGAGATCCGGCCGGTGAACGACTCCAAGGGCCATTTCGATACCGGAAGCATAATGGACAAGATCAAGGCCGAGGACGTCGACATAGTGGCCGGGAAGTGGCACCAGTTCGAGATCATGGCGCAGGGCGATCACTTTACGGTGTCCTTCGACGGGAAGAAGATTTTGGACGGGCACGACGACACCCTGAAATCCGGGTCGATTGGCCTGCAATGGGCGCACCCGGAGCTGGTCAAAGGCAAACAGATCGAGTTCCGGAACATCAAGATCAAGCCGCTTCCGGCGACGTAAGCGGTTCTGAAGCGGCGGAAAGTGCGAGTCGGGCAGCCTGGGTTCCCTATTCAGGTTGTCCGGCTCGTTGGTGCAGGCGGCGGTGCTCCTTCGGCAACTGCGTAGCGAGCGCGACACCCACCAGTGGCGAAAGCACCACACCCCAGAAGGCACGTCCGAGGCCGATGTGGTCGGCTACCCAGCCAATTAGAGGGATGCCGATCAGCCCCGCCATGCCCCAGGCGAAGCCCATCATCAAGGCCGAGACGGTGCCGGATTGCGACTTGGGCACGAGGTCCTGAGCCATCGTGACGTTGATCGGGATGGTGAAGAGGGCGATCACGCCGCCGACGAACAGGCCTACGAACGAAACCCAGCCGCGCGTCGTCAGGAACAGGACCAGGAAGGGCGTCGAGAAGAGCATCGAGAAGGTCACGATGCGTTTCGCGCCGAAGCGGTCCGCCAGGTTGCCGCCGAGAAAGCCGCCGAGCGCCCCGCCAAACAAGAACAGGGTCAGCAGGTAGCTCGCCCGATCGGTGGGGAAGCCGCGCTCCAGGTGCAGATAGAGCGGCAGGAACTGCGCGAACGAGATCTGGATGATCGAGCGGATGAGCACGAGCAAGTAGAGGACCAGCATCGGCTTCCACACGCGGCGGAAAGGCGCCAGGTCGAAGTGGGGACCTTCGTGACGGTGGGCGCCGCTGGGCGCAGGCAGATTCAGGACCAGCACCAGGGTAATGAGCAAGCCGGGCACCGCAGCCCAGTAGAGGCGGTCGAGTCCCAGCCAGCCGACCATGAGCGAGAAGTAGGTCGGGCCGAGCGAGAGTCCGATGGTGCCGGACGTGATGAAGATGGCCATGGTAAGGCCGCGCCGGTAGGGGTAGGTCTCGGCAGCGTGCGCGGTCCCTTGCGGGTGGAAGGCGGCGATCCCGACGCCGCCCAGGAACACGAGCACCAGCAGGCCGGTGTAGCTCGAGGCGAGGCCGAGGCTCGAGATGAACACTCCCGCGATGAAGGGGGCCAGCACGGTGAAGGACCGGTACTGCAAGCGGTCGGAAAGGTAGCCGTAGACGGGCTGCATCACCGAGGAGGAGAACGAGAGCAGCCCGCCCAGGAAGCCGGCCTGCAGGAGCGAAAGTCCGAAGCGCGCGAGGAGCAGCGGCTGCAAAGCGCCCAGGGCGCCCGAATAGAGGTCGATAAAGAAGTGCCCGGAGGAGAGCAGGAGGAGGCGGCGTCCGCGTCCGGCTAGCGGCGCGGAGAGGCCGGCAGCGGCGGGACTCTGGTCCAGGGTGGCGGTAGAGGCGGTCTTCATCGTGGTCGCAGGGCGGAAAAGAAGTCCACGGGCGCGAGAGCCGTTACCTTCCATTTTCCTTCGATTCGCTCGATTCGGCAACGGAGGCGGCTTTGGCGGCGGTCGGCGGGTCCGGGGGCGCTGGCGGGGGTCAGGTGCAGGAGCCAGTCGATGACGAGATCGAAGCCGCCCTCGCGCTCGGTCTGCTCCAGAACCTCGACGGAGGAGCTGATTTCGTATTGCGCGACCAAAGCGACCACGTTGCGCTCAAGCGCGCCGTAGTCGGCCAGGCGCCGGCGGTCGGTCTGGGACAGGAAGCGGGCGGCGTTGGCGTTGGCGAGCGACTCGCTCATAGTGAAGACCACGGCGGCTGCGGCGGGAGCGTCTTCGGCGGCCACGCTCGGGCGGGGCGCGAGACACGCGGCGCACACGAGGCTAAGTGCGATAGCTCGCATTGATACGGATGTACTCCTCGGTGAGGTCGGAGGTCCAGAAGCGGGTACGACCTGGGCCGCGGCCGCGAATCCGGAAACGGACCGTGGATTCGGCGCCTTGCATCGAGCGCTTCACCTCTTCTTCGGAGAAGTCGCCCGCCATCCCGCGGCGGCAGACCGGGAAGCCGTTGAGGTCGATATCCACGGTCGAAGGCTCAAAGGCCGCTCCGGAAGCGCCCGCCGCGGAGAGGATGCGGCCCCAGTTGGGGTCGGCGCCGGCGAGGGCCGTTTTCACGAGCGGCGAGTTGGCGATGGCGCGGGCTATCTGGACGGCGGAGCGGTCGCTCGCGGCGCCCTCCACCTCGATGGTAAGCAGCTTCCGCGCGCCTTCGCCGTCGCGCGCGATCGCGATGGCGAGTTGCTCGGCCACACCGGCCACCGCCGCTTCGAGTTTCTTGCGGCCGGAGCCTAGCGGCCGGACGCCGGAGGCGCCGTTGGCGAGCAGATAGACGGTGTCGTTGGTGGAGGTGTCGCCATCCACCGAGATACGGTTGAAGCTGCGCTCGGTCACGCGGCGGAGCATGGTGCGCAGCTCGGCCGCGGTGAGGCGGGCATCAGTAAAGATGAAGGCCAGCATGGTGGCCATGCGCGGGTGGATCATGCCGGAGCCCTTGGTCATCCCGGCGACGCGGACCACGCCGGCCTTCAGCCGGACCGCGGCCGCGGCTGTCTTGGGCACCGTGTCGGTGGTCAGGATGGCGCGCGAGGCGGCGTCGAAGCCGTCGGGCTGGAGCGACGCGGCGAGACCCGGCAGGGCGGCCACGATGAGATGCTCGTCGAGCGGGACGCCGATCACACCCGTCGAGGCAAGCAGGATCTCGGCCTCCGGGACGCCGAGCGCGGCGGCGGCGGCGCGGGCCGTGGCGCGCGCCGCGCGCTCCCCGTTGGGGGTGGCGCAATTGGCGTTGCCGGCGTTGACGACGATGGCGCGGCAGCGGCCCTTGGTGCGGGCGAGATGTCCGGCCGAGACCTTGAGTGGGGCGGCCTTCACAAGGTTTCGTGTGAAGACGGCGGCGGCGGCGGCCGGCTGATCGGACACCATCAGCGCCAGGTCATGCTGCATGGTCTTGCGAATGCCCGCGTAGGTGGAAGCAAAGCGGTATCCGAGAGGCAGTGCGGTCATACTCCCAGTTTTTCTCCCGAAACCGGCCGGCGGCCGTTGATGAAATCTGGCGCAGTCATGCGTTTCTTGCCCTCGGGCTGGAGGTCGAGCAGCTCGAGCCAGCCCCGGCCGCAGGCGGCCCGTAGGGTGCGTCCCTCGACGGCCAGCGTACCCGGCTCAGCCACTGGGCCGTCGGCCGGGCGTACGCGGCGCAGGTGCAGCAAGTGGCCCCGGAAGGTCGTGTAGCCGCCGGGCCAGGGGTCGAATCCCCGGACGCGGCTGGCGATTTGCGCAGCGTCGAGATGCCAGTCAATGCGGCCGTCTTCCTTTTTCAGCACCGGCGCGCAGGTGGCGAGCGCGGGGTCCTGCGGGCGCGGTGTGATGCGTCCCGCTTCGAGAGCGGGCAGGGTCTCGACCAGCAGATCGGCGCCGAGGTGAGCGAGGCGCTCTCCTAGCTTGGGCGCGGTCTCTTCCGGTCCGATCGGGGCCTCGCGCGCGGCCAGGAGGTCGCCGGTGTCGAGTCCTTCATCGATTTGCATGATCGTGACGCCGGTGACGGTCTCGCCATTGGCAATCGCCCACTGGATGGGGGCTGCGCCGCGGTACTTCGGCAGCAGAGAAGCGTGCACGTTGACGCTGCCGAGACGCGGCAGGCCGAACACGGCGCGCGGGATGATCTGGCCGTAGCCAACCACCACGACAACGTCCGGGGCGAGGACTTCCACGTGGGCGATTGCCTCGGGATGCTTGATCCGCAGGGGCTGGAACACCGGTAAGCCGCGCTCGAGCGCCAGCTTCTTCACCGGCGAAGAGGCCGGCTGCTGGCCACGTCCGGCGGGACGGTCGGGCTGGGTGATCACTCCGGCGACCTCCACGCCCGCATCGAGCAGTGCGGCGAGCGAAGTGGCAGCGAAAGCGGGAGTGCCCATGAACACCGCGCGCACCCCGCTAGGCCCACTCCCCCTGCTTCGCCAGCTTGCGGATCTTCCGCTTGATCAGATCGCGCTTCAGGGGGCTGATGTGGCTGATGTAGAGCCGGCCGTAGAGGTGGTCGGTCTCGTGGAGGAAGGCGCGGGCCAGCAGTTCTTCGCCGGTCATCTCGAAAACTTTCCCTTTGACGTCCTGGGCCCGCACGGTGACGCGGTTCGCGCGGCGGACGGACTCGCGGAAGCCGGGGAGGCTGAGGCAGCCTTCCTCGCTCGTCTGGCGTCCTTCGGTCTTGATGATCTCGGGGTTGATGAGGACGATTTTGTCGCTCTCGTTTTCGCCGAGGGAGATGTCGATGACGGCGATGCGCTGCGAGACACCGATCTGCGTCGCCGCAAGGCCCACGCCCTTGGCCGCGTACATGGATTCGAACATGTCATCGATAAACTTGCGGAGCTCGGGCGTATCGAACTCGGTGACGGCCGCGGCGGGCGTCTCGAGCACCGGATCTCCGAATTTGACGATCTTGTAGACCATAGCGTCGGCACGTGGCCGGTGGAGGCGTTTCGTACCGGCCGGCTTAGAAATTTTTCACCTGCTCTAAATACCCCAGGAGGTTTCGCTTCATCTCGCCCACCGAGTCGCCACCAAACTTTTCGAGGGCTGCCCCGGCCAGCGTGAGCGCCACCATGGCCTCGCCAATTACGGCCGCCGCCGGAAGCACGCACACGTCCGAGCGCTCGTAGGCGGCGAGCGACGTCTCGCGCGTGCGCAGGTCGACCGACGCGAGCGGCTTGCGCAGCGTCGAAATGGGCTTCAAGTAGCCCCGCACCACGACATCCTCGCCGTTGGTCATGCCGCCCTCCAGGCCGCCGGCGCGGTTGGAAGGCCGCGTGAAGCGCTGCTGCTCGCGGTCGTAACCAATGGGGTCCTGCACGGCCGACCCGAAGCTTGCGGCCCCCTCCACCCCATGCCCGATCTCGACCGCCTTCACCGCCTGCATCGACATGATGGCCTGCGCGAGACGGCCGTCGAGGCGGGCGTCCCAGGAGGTGTGGGTTCCGAGACCCGGCGGTACGTTATGGCCCACGACCTCGAACACGCCGTTCACAGTGTCGCCGTTGCGGAAGGCCTCGTCGACCACCGCCTTCATGCGCTGCTCGGTGTCAAAGTCGACGCAGCCCAGCAGGATTTCGGACTGGCTCTCGAGAGCAGCGATTTCGTCCCAGCGGGCGTCGCGCTCGAGGCGCACGGGACCGGCCGCGATAACGTGGCCGAGCACGTGGGCGCCAAGCTCGGTGAGCAGCAGCTTGGCCAGCGCTCCGGCGGCCACGCGCGCGGCTGTTTCGCGGGCGCTCGCGCGCTCGAGAATGTAACGGGCCTCGGGGAGATCGTACTTCAGGCAGCCGGCGAGATCCGCGTGCCCGGGGCGCGGCCGGTTTACCGGCTTGGTCTTCTCGTCGCTGCCCGGGTAGTCCTCGACGGGCAGGACCTCGCGCCAGTTTTCCCAGTCGCGGTTACGAATGATGAGTGCGACCGGGGCCCCGGTGGTCTTCGAGTGGCGCACCCCGGCGACGACCTCGGCCCGGTCCGTCTCGATCTTCATGCGTCCGCCACGCCCGTAGCCTTGCTGGCGGCGCCAGAGCTGGCGGTTGATGTAGTCCACGGGGACCACCAGGCCGGCGGGCAGTCCGCTGACGGTGGCGACGAGGCATTCGCCGTGCGATTCTCCCGCGGTTTCGAAGCGCAACATAAGCTGACGCCCGGGCGTCTCCAGGAGGGTGGCGCGCCGGTTTCTAACAGGCCGCGGGTTTCAAACTCCGGGAAAAGCAGGGCGAGGGGCTGAAAACACTATATGATAGCGCGTTGCCGGGGAGTGTGAAGGGGCTCGAGGCGATCAGACTTTCACAACCGTGGTTCCCGGATAGGCCCCGGCGAGGCGCTCGACGATCTGCTCGGAGTGGTCGGTTGAGATCTTAAGCACCAGCTCGCGATAGCCCGCACGCACGCCCTGGTAAGACGTGACGATCGAGAGGATCTTCCCGCCTTCGGCGCGGATCAGGTTGGTGACTTCCTGGATCGAGCCCGCGCGGTCCTCGATCTCGAGGCTGAGGCGAACGCCCGCGAACCGCGCGCCAGTCATGGCGATCATGGCCTCGAAGACATCTTCTTCGGTAAGGATGCCGGCGAGCTCGCCGCCGGGGCCGATTACCGGCAGCGCGCCGAACTCGTGGTCGTGCATCTTGACCGCAGCGGCTTCGACCGGCTCGTCGAGGCCGATGGTCACAGGATCGCGCGTCATCACCTCGCGAACGATTCGGGTCTCGTCGCCGGGGAAGGCGAGGGCACGGAGGTCCTTTTCGCTGAGGAGGCCCACGAGGCGGCCGGCCTCGAGCACGGGCAGGCGCTTGATGTGATTCTCGGAGAGCAGGCCCGCGGCGGCGCCGACGGTCGAGGCGGCCTCAATCGTGATCACGGGCTTCGACATCCAGTTGCGGACGAGCATCCGGCCGCCGGGCCGGGTGAGACTGATACGCCGGAATTTCATTCCTAAGCTATTCCCGAAGCCACTCCAGGTGGACGATACTTTCGGGATCCCGCAGCGCGTACTCTCTCTTCTTCAGCCTGCTGAGTTTCGAAGGGTTGTGCGCCCGGACGATACGGAGGCGCTTGCCGCGGCGCATCACCTCGACGGGCGTCCCCGTATTCAGAACTGCATCGAGGATGTTGTAGAGGTTGTCGCGGAGCTTCGAGACGGAGAGGGGCACTGGCGACCTCCGACCTTTAACTTAGCACGCTGCGCGCAGCGCCTGAATTCCATTCCGACGCTATGTTATCGTAGTCCCGGATCACCCCAATCCCATTGCATGCCCGTCATCCGCGAGAAGGCCCAGTTGATGAGCGCCTCGGAGGTCGATCGGACCCTGGTCCGGCTGGCGCACGAGATCGTCGAGAAGAGTCCCGACCTCGACAAGGTGGTATTGATCGGCGTGCGGCGGCGCGGGGTGCCCCTCGCGCAGCGCCTCGCGGACAAAGTGGAGCAGATCGAGAAGCGCCGGATCCCGGTGGGGATTCTGGACATGAACCTCTACCGCGACGACCTCTCGACGGTGGGCCACCAGCCGGTGCTCAACTCGACCGAAATCCCTTTCTCGGTGACGGGCGTGGACATCATCCTGGTGGACGATGTGCTTTACACGGGCCGGACGACGCGGGCTTCGCTCGATGCGCTGTTCGATAAGGGCCGGCCGCGGCGCATTCAGCTCCTGGTGCTGATCGACCGGGGACACCGCGAGCTGCCCATCGAGGCGCGGTTCGTCGGCAAGTACGTCGATACCGCCGACAACGAAATCATCGAGGTGAAACTCACCGAGGTGGACGGCGCGGACAAGGTGATGCTGGTGGAAAAAGTGGACTCCTGAGCGCGATGGCTGCCGGGTTGCTGGGCATCGAAGAGCTTGACCGCGGGCAGATTCAGACGCTGCTCGACCGGGGCCGTTATTACAAGCCGATGCAGGCGGTCGCTGTGAAGAAACTCGACACGCTGCGCGGCAAAACCATCGTCAACCTGTTTTTCGAGGCCTCCACTCGCACCCGCACCAGCTTCGAGATTGCGGCCAAACGGCTGGGCGCGGACACGGTCTCGATCTCGGAGCAAGGGTCCAGCCTTTCGAAGGGCGAGTCGCTGGTAGATACTCTCAATACTTTGGCGGCGATGCGTCCGGACGCGATCGTGATGCGGCACTCGGCCTCCGGGGCGCCGCACTTTCTGGCGCGGCTGCTCGGCATCCCGATCATCAACGCGGGGGACGGCACGCACGAGCATCCCACGCAGGCGCTGCTCGACGCCTTGACGATTCTCGATCACCGTCCGAGCCTGGAAGGGCTGCGCGTGGCCATCATCGGCGACATCGCTCATAGCCGCGTGGCGCGCTCGAATGCCCACCTGCTCTCCAAGTTCGGCGCGGAGTTGGTGCTGTGCGGTCCGGCGCCGCTGCTGCCGCGCGAGCTGTGCCGCCTCGCGCCCGGGATCACCCTGACCACTAGCATCGAAGAAGCCGTCACGGGCGCGGATGTGGTCATGATGCTGCGCGTGCAGCTCGAGCGGCAACACGAGCCGGCGTTTCCTAAGAGCGAATACTTCCAGTTTTACGGCCTGCGGGCCGAGCACCTGCAGCTCACACGACCAAAGGCCATCGTGATGCACCCCGGTCCGATCAACCGCGGCCGCGAGATCGCCTCCGATGTCGCCGATTCGGCGAGCTCGGTGATTCTCAACCAGGTGGAAAACGGCGTCGCTATCCGGATGGCGGTGCTGGAGCAGGTGGCGCAGTGAGGCTGCTCCTCCGCCACGGCCGGGTGATCGACCCCGCCTCCAAACTCGACGGAGCGGCCGAGGTACTAATCGAGGACGGGCGTATCGCGGCGGTCGCCCCGCACGTGGAGGCGGGCGACGCCCAGGTGATCGACGCCACCGGACTGGTGGTGGCGCCGGGCTTCATCGACATCCACGTTCACTTGCGCGAGCCGGGCATCGAGCACGCCGAGACGATCGAGACCGGATCGCGGGCGGCGGCTGCGGGCGGGTTCACGTCGGTGTGCTGCATGCCGAACACGATTCCGGTGAACGACAGCGCCACCGTCACAAGCTTCATCGTGGAGCGGGCGCGGCGCAGCGCCCTGGTGAACGTCTTCCCGATCGGGGCCATTACCAAGGAGAGCGCCGGGGAGCAGCTCGCCGATATCGGGGCGATGAAAGAAGCCGGCGTGGTGGCGATCTCCGACGATGGCCAGCCGGTGATGAACTCGCGCGTCATGCGCCGGGCGATGGAATACGCCGGGTCCTTCGGACTCACCGTGATCGACCACTGCGAGGACCTGAACCTCAGCTCGGGCGGTGACATTCACGAGGGTGCGACTTCGGTACGCATGGGGCTGCGCGGGATTCCCGGGGTCTCCGAAGAGGTGATGGTGGCGCGGGACATCCTGCTCTGCCACCTCACGGGCGCGCCGCTGCACATCGCGCACATCTCGACGCGCAACTCGCTGGGCATGGTCCGCCACGCGCGGCATTTGGGACTGCCGGTCACCTGCGAGGCGACCCCGCACCACTTCGCGCTGAGCGATTCCGACATTCACGATTACGACAGCAACTACAAGATGAAGCCGCCGCTGCGGGACTCCTGCGACGTCGAGGCGGTGCTCGACGCCCTCGCCGACGGCACGGTGGACGCCATCGCCACCGACCACGCCCCCCATACCGGCAGCATGAAAATGCAGGAATTCGAGCGCTGTCCGTTCGGCGTGACGGGGCTCGAGACGTCGCTCGGCCTCTCGCTTGAGCGGTTAGTGCACAGCGGGCGGATGCCGCTGGCGGAGATGGTAAGGCTCTTCACCACGGGTCCGGCACGCGTGATCGGACTCGATCGCGGCACGCTCGCTCCGGGCGCCCCGGCCGATGTCACCCTTTTCAGCACCGACCGCGATTGGACCTACGACGTCAACCACACGGAATCGAAGAGCAAGAACAGCCCGTTCGACCGGCGGCGATTCCGCGGCGGGCCGGTGCTGACGATCGTCGGCGGCAAGGTGGTCTGGGACCGCCGCTGAGGGCGCGCCGCCGCCTGCGTGCTACCCTGAGAAGAAGCCCGCAAGCCCAGGCTACGAGGTGCCAACGATGCCCCCCCGACAGGTGCGCACCATCCTGCTGGTAGCCTTTTTGCTGCTGCTCCTTACCGGTTCCCGCAGCGTCGCGAGTTTCGTCATCGACTACTACTGGTGGAGGGAAGTGGACCAGACTCAGACCTGGTTCAGCATGCTGCTCTACCGCATATTGCCGGGCGCGGCCGCGGCGCTGGTCGCCTTTGCCGCGCTGTGGGCCTCGCACGCCCGCGGCGTCCATTTCGCCGGCGTGCGGCCGAGCGAGCACCGGCTTTACCGGCTTCTCATACTGGCCGCTCTCGCCGCGGTGGCGGTCCTGTTCGGCTCGAACGGCCTGGATTACTGGACCGTCATGACGTATTTCGGCTCGCGCGGCACGGCCGCGGCCAGCCAGGTGTGGCTTGATCCCGTGTTCGGACGGCCGCTGCCGTTCTACCTGTTCGGCCTGCCGTTTTACTCGGAGCTGCTCGGTTTTCTCTTCACGCTGGCGGTGCTGTGCGTGCTGGTGTTCTGGGCGACGGCGCGCGGCTGGCAACTTTTGGAGAGGTTTCGCTGGTGGCGGCAGAGCGGCCGCACGGCGGATTCGTTCGAACTCGATCCCAACACCCTGCTGCTTCCCGGCGCCACGCGCACGGGGTTCGCCCGCGTGCTCACGGCCGTCCTGTTGCTCGGTTTCGCCGCCTGGATCGTACTCGGCAACTACGAGCTGCTCTACAACCAGCACGCCTTCATGACCGGGGCCGACTACGTGGACGAGACGTTCACGCTGCGGCTGCGGTGGCTCGTGGTGGTCGCCGCACTGGCGTCGATCCCACTGGTATGGAAGGCGCAATACAAGAAGGCTCTCATTGCGGTGGCGGGAGCATTTGCGCTGACCCTGGTGGTGCCGGGGGCGGTGCGGGCCGCCTACGTGCGGCCCAACGAGATCTCGATCGAGCGCCCGTACATCCTGCGGCACCTGGAGGCCACGGTAGCCGCCTTCGGGCTCAACCGCCGCTCGACCGAGCGCACCTTCTCCGTCTCGGACCGGGAAACGGTGGACGCGACGCAGCACGGTGTGCTGCTGGACAACATCCGGCTGTGGGACTGGCGCGCCTACGGCGACACCATCACGCAGATCCAGGCGCTGCGACCCTACTACAACTTTCCGGATACCGACGTGGACCGCTACACCATCGACGGCCGCATGAAGCAGGTGCTGCTCTCGCCGCGCGAGATCGACGTGCGGCAGTTGCCGGCCGACGCGCAGCAAAGCTGGGTCAACCCGCACCTGGTCTACACGCACGGCTATGGCCTGGTGCTCGGCGAAGTGAACAAGACCACGCCCGACGGCCTGCCCGTTCTGCTCATCGACAACGCGCCGCCCGAGATCAAGTCGCCCGGCTTCAAACTCACGCGGCCCGAGATCTATTACGGGGAGAAGACCCACGACCCGGTGTTCGTCAATACGCGCCAGGAGGAATTCAACTATCCGGCCGGGGAGAAGAACGAGTACTCACGGCACCAGGGCGCGGGCGGCTTCCCGATCGGTTCGTGGCTACAGCGGGCCGCGGCGGCGTTGTCGCTC
This sequence comes from Terriglobia bacterium, assembly GCA_041482115.1. GTDB lineage: Bacteria > Acidobacteriota > Terriglobia > Bryobacterales > JACQDG01 > JBGPDC01. Next base: position 36,225 of record JBGPDC010000022.1, read on the forward strand.
GGCGAGCCCAACATCCTGCTGACGGGCTACTTCACGCCGGACAGCCGCATGATGATCTACCGGAACATCCGCGGGCGTCTCGCGCACCTGGCGGACTTCCTGCACTGGGAGGCGGACCCGTACCTGGTCATCACCGACGACGGCCGCCTGGTGTGGATCGTGGACGGCTACACCACCTCGCAGGCGCACCCCTACGCGGCGGATCTGCCGGTGGTTGGCGTCGGCCGCGCGAACTACATCCGCAATGCGGTGAAAGCCACGGTGGACGCCTACACCGGCCAGATGGCGCTCTACATCTTCGACCCGGAAGATCCTATCATTCAGACCTATCAGCACCTCTTTCCGGCCCTGTTCCGGCCGGCCGCGGAGATGCCGGAGAATCTGCGGCGGCACGTCCGGTATCCGGAAGTCTTGTTTCGCGTGCAGGCGGAGGCTTACCGCATCTTCCACATGCGTGACCCGCAGGTTTTCTATAACAAAGAAGACGTCTGGGAGATTTCGCGCGACCTCTATGGGCAATCGGGCAAGCCCGAGCCGATGGCGGCGAGCTACCTGGTCGCGACGCTGCCCGGCGAGAGCCACCCGGAATTCCTGATCATTCTGCCCTTCAGCCCGCGCGGCAAGGATAACCTGATCGGCTGGATGGCCGCCCGCTGCGACGGCGAGCACCTCGGCGAGCTGGTCTATTTCCAGCTCTCGAAGCAGCAGCTCGCCTACGGGCCGATGCAAATCGAGTCGCGGATCGATCAAGACCAGTTCATCTCGAAGGACCTGACGCTGTGGAACCAGCAGGGCTCCCGCGTGGTGCGCGGCAGCATCATTGCGCTGCCGCTGGCCGACCGCTTCCTATATATCGAGTCGATTTATATCCAAGCGGTGGAAGCCCGCATGCCCCAGCTCAAGAAGGTAGTACTCGCTTTGGGCAACCGGCTGATCTACCGGGACACCTTCGGGGAAGCGCTGGCCGAGCTGACCGGAGGCCAGCAGCGGCCGCCCGCCGGACAACCAGCCACTCCCACGGCAGCTCCCGCGTCTCCGCCGGGGCCGGGCTCGCAGGGCCAGCGGGCCCGCGCGCTCGCCGACCGCCTGCGGCGGCTGCGCGAGCAGGCGCAACAACTCGTCAACGACCTGCAGTCGATAGAAAAGGATGCGCAGGCGCCGTAGTTACCGTCCCCCCACCTGCGGGTTCTTCGGCAGGCTGAGCAGGTTAGCGAACAGGCGATAAGCGCCCGGCACGCCCTCCGGCAACTGGCGATAGAAGGCGTAGGCATTGTAAATATATACGCCCTTGCCGTAGCGCGCGTAAAGCAAGCCGCCCTTCTGCGGCGGCTGCTCGGCGTCGTGCGTCTCGAGCAGCGCCTCGTAACGGGGGTCCCAGGTCTCGAGGAACTTCGAGCCGCGCTCGGCGACCCAGCCCTGGAAGTCCGCCGCGGTGATGCGGTTCGGCCACTGGAAGACAGGGTTCTGCGGCGCGAGGAGGTCGATCTTCGAAGCCTCGTCGGTGACTTCCTCGGGGTCGGGTCCCATCTTGTAGGGATAGGGGCCGAAGTTGTGGTCGTACTCCGGCGTGTTGTACTGCACCACCGCCACGCCGCCCTGGTTCACGTATTCGAGCAGGCGGCCGTTGTGCGTGATCAGATCCTGGCGGACCGCGTAGGCCCGGACGCCGAGCACGATTACGTCGCAGGTGCGCAGGTCGCCGCGGGCCAACTCCTCCGAAGTCAGGAAGTGAACCTTGACGCCGAGGTTTTCAAGGGCTTGGGGCACTTCATCGCCGCTGCCCTCCACGTAGCCCACGCGCAGGCCGCTCGCGAGCTTCACATTTACGCCGGTGGTCTTTAGTGACGCCGGACGGTAGAGGTGATAGGGGCGCAAGCCGGGATAGCCGACCGTCCGGTAGCCTTCTTTATATTCGCGGCCGCCATACTCGGCGACGGCCGTGATCTGGTAGGGCTTCTCCTCGACTCGCGCGGCTGTAACTTCAAAGCTCACCGAGCGCTCTTCACCGTCGCGCACGGTTTCAAAAGTGGCCGACGCGGGCGTCGAGCGCCAGCCGGACGGCAGGTCGAGACGCACGGCGCCCTGGGCGTGTCCCTTGACGTTGCTGTGCAGGTTCACCGTCACGGGGAAGGACTTCGCATCGAGCGGCACGATCCCGGCACTCGGTATCATCGCTACCGAGACGGCGGGGCCAACCACGAGCGGTTCGACCTCCTGTCCCGGTCCGGTCACGCGCTTCACGGTCTGCACCACCTGGCCCACGCGCAGCGTGACGCCGTGGTAACTGAACTCCGCCCAGGCCGAGAGCGGATAGGGCGCGAGCGGACGGTTCTGATAGGTGGGGTTCGCGAGGTCGTAATACGGCTGCTGGATATCGGGGCGCGTGAAATACGGCCGGGTGTAGCGTGCATTCTCCGGCACGCGGACCCGGAAGCGCGCGTCGAACGACTGCTGGCCGGCGAGCGCGGCGCGGGTGGGTCCGGCGGGCACGGTGGTCCAGCTTTCGGCTTCCGGCGAGGTGAGCGTCACGCCCTCGAGCGTGACGGGCGTGCCGCTCTGGTTCGCCACATGCACGCGCACCGCAAACTGCTGGCCGGGGATGGCCACCTGGAAAGTCTCGGGTGTTCCCATGAACATCGCCATCGGGCCGCGCGGCTCGGCGTCGGTCGTCACGGTGGCCAGCAGCGAGACCCCCAGCGATTGCGCCAGCGCCTGGTTAAACTGCACTTGCTTGATCGCAAGCTCATGCTCGATGTCGAGCTTCGCGGCGGCGGAGAGGCCGCTCGACCGCACCTGCGTCACAAGGGTGTTGGTGGCCTGGAGTCCTGCGGCGAGCAGCGGGGTGATCTTGTCCGGCTGCTGGGCCGAGAACTCGGCCAGGGCGCGCTCCACCGTTTCATTGATGCGCCGCAGGCCGTCCCTGAGGAACGCGGCGTCGCCCTCGCGGGCGAGATCGGCGATACCCGGAAGCGACGTGTCGATGCCGTCAAAGAAGGACTGCTCCTTTTCCTGCGCCGGTACCTGCGAGCCGAAACGGTGGTAGGGCGTGTTGAGACCTCCGGCGGGCGGGACGCCGGTCCCGCCGTTCTGCGACTTCTGAAAGCCCAGGCCCTCGCGCGCCACCTGCACATACGACTGGCCGAGCAGCGAGTCATACTGGCCGCCGGCGACCTCGACGTTGCTCGTGATCGGCGCGTTCAACCACTCCTTTTGCACGTAGTCGTAAATGCGCGCCGGATGCCAACTATGACTCGCATAGTCGTAGATACCCTTCTCGGTGATGCGGGCGAAAGGGACGCGTGCGTAAACCTTGAGCGGCTGCCAGGGGCGCAGCCCGGCGCGGATCTGCTCGGGAAACATGTTCGGGTCGGCGGCCGCGCGGAAGGCTTCTTGCGCCATCTGGCCGGCGACGGCGTGGTTGCCGTGGCCGTCGGTGACGCCGCCTACGAAAACCGAACTCAGCACCAGCGGGCGGTTCATCCGCACCAGCTTGACGACCTCGGCGAGGACGCGGTCGTGCGTCCACTTCTCTTCGGTTTCTTCCTTGGTTTTCGAAAATCCGAAGTTGATGACGGTGGTGAAATACTGCTGGACACCATAGTAGCGGCCCGCGGCGAGCAGCTCCTGGGTGCGGACCAGGCCGAGCGCGTCGAAGAAGTCGGGCGACATGACGTTGGCGCCGCTCTCGCCCCGGTTGAGCGTGAGCAATGCCACGCGGGCGCCCTGGCCGCGCGAGTAATAGGCGAGCGCGCCGCCATCCTCGTCATCGGGATGCGCCGTGACCATCATGAGGCTGGCGCGGGTGTGGAGCTTTTGGAGCGTCTGCCAAAGGGCCGCCGAGCCGCGATCGACCGGCAGGGCATAGGCATGGTCCTCGGGCTCGAGCGTGATGGCGTGCGGGCTCTGGGCGGCGGCCATCCAAATCAGCAGAAGCATCCCGCCGGCTATCCCGGCGGCGCGCAGAAATCTACGGTTGGCTCGCATGTTCGCCCCTGTCGAAGTTGAATGTAGCGCAAGCGGGATGGCGAAGCAAGTGGCACATATTGACACAATCTGCCACTCCTGGTATTTTTCTTGTATGGCGGCCAGAACGACCATTAACGTCTCTCTCACTCCCCATCTTGGGCGGTTCGTGAACGCGCGAGTAGCGTCGGGCCGCTATCAGTCGGCAAGCGAAGTAATCCGCGAGAGCCTCCGGTTGTTGGAGGAGCGAGAGACCATGAAAGAGGCGACCCTCGGTGACCTGCGCAAGAAGATTGCGGTCGGGTTAGAGCAAGCGCGGCGCGGCGACCTTCTCGATGGCGAGCAGGTCTTTCGACAACTGGAGGAGCGGACCCGCAAGCGCCGTGCCCGATGAGCCGCCGGTTCTCACTGACCCCGGCGGCCCGAGCCGATCTGTTTGAAATCGACGACTATCTTCGAGGGGAGAGCCTGCCCGCAGCCGCGCGCGTCCGCGCTGAACTGCGGGCAGCGATGCGCAAGCTCGCGGGGCATCCGGGCATCGGTCACCTGCGCGGGGACCTCGCGGAGGAACCGCTGCGATTCTGGCCTGTCTACTCCTACCTGATTATTTACCGGGCCGAAATGCGACCTCTTCAGATCCTCCGCGTTCTGCACGGATCACGTGATGTGGGGAAGCTGCTCTTAAAATCCTAGGACACGGCTGCTTTGTGACGCCCTTACGCCGCCACAGCCACCTTCTTCTCAAACTGCAGCTCGTGCTTGCCCTCGACAGCGTCCGCGATACCGAAGGGCATGGTGGACCGATTCTAACGCATTAAGAAACGACCAGGAAGAGCCCACGCGGGCGATCACTGCCCAGCGTCGAGTCTCGTGAGGGGGGTCATCCGGATGCGGTCGCGCCGAACTACGGTGAAGAATCCGCTCCAGTCGTCTCTCGATCCAAGCGCCGCCGAGGCAAGCTGTGCGAATTCGGCCGGCGATTTGGTCTCCGCTCGAAACAAAATCACGCCCCACTCGGCCGGCAATCCGCGACGAAACACCAGCTCACCAAAATCCTTGTCAAGCGTCAGCAGCGTCAGTCTGCCGGCCGAGCAACGGGCAAGAATGTCATCGTCGGAGGCACCGGGGCGATCCTCGCTGACCCAGGCGACGTCAAACCCCTGTTCCCGCAAGGCAAGAACGGCCCGACGAGGAAAGTTCTCGTCGGCGAGGAACTTCATGCCGTCTTTAGTGGATAGACCCGTTCGGCGTGCAACACGTCACTCGCATAAGCCAGGCAAGCGCGAATGTCCTCGGCAGCGAGATTCGGATAGCTGTCCAGGATTTGCTCCTGGGCCCAGCCTTGCGCCAGCAAATCGACGACGAGTTCGACCGCCACACGCGTGCCCTTGACGACCGGCTTTCCCACTAGCACCCGCGGGTCCACACTAATACGATCCTGCCAGTTCATCAACACCACGATAGCAGACACCGCTCGCGGCGGAGTCGGCTTACACCGCCACCGCCACCTTCTTCTCAAACTGCAGCTCGTGCTTGCCCTCGACGGCGTCGGCCACCACCGTGTCGCCGGCGGCGAAGTCTCCGGCCAGCAGGCGCGTGGCAAGCGGGTCCTGAATCAGCCGCTGCAGGGCGCGCTTCATGGGCCGGGCGCCGAAGTTGGGGTCGTAACCCTCGGTCATCAGCACCTCGCGGGCCGCGTCGGTCAGCTCGAGCGTGATCTCCTGCTCCGCCAGTTGCGCCCGCAGCGCTCCGAGCTGGATCTCGATGATCTTCCGCAGCTCCGGCTTGCCGAGGTGGCTGAACACGATGATGTCGTCGATGCGGTTCAGGAACTCCGGCCGGAACGTCCGCTCGAGCGAGTCGAGCAGGCGCTTGCGCACGTCTTCGTTCTTCTTGTCCTGGTCGTGGGTGAGCGAGAAGCCGATGGGGCCCAGCTCCTTGATCGTCCCCGACCCCACGTTCGAGGTCATGATGATGACCGTGTTGCGGAAATCGACCGTGCGGCCCTTGCCGTCGGTGAGGCGGCCGTCGTCGAGGATCTGGAGCAGCGTGTTGAACACCTCGGGATGCGCCTTTTCGATCTCGTCAAACAGCACGACCGAGTAAGGCCGCCGCCGCACGTGCTCAGTGAGCTGGCCGCCCTCCTCGTAACCGACGTAGCCCGGAGGCGCGCCGATCATCCGGGAGACCGCGTGCTTCTCCATGTACTCGGTCATGTCGATGCGAACCGCGGCCCGCTCGTCGTCGAACAGAAACTCCGCGAGCGCCTTGCCTAGCTCCGTCTTCCCGACGCCCGTCGGACCGAGGAAGATGAAGCTGCCGATAGGCCGCTTGGGGTCGCCCAGGCCCGCGCGGCTCCGTCGGATGGCGTTCGAGAGCCGCGTGACCGCTTCCTCCTGGCCCACCACCCGCTGCCGCAGCCGCTCCTCCATGTGGAGCAGCTTGGCCTTCTCACCCTCGAGCATCCGGGTCACCGGGATGCCGGTCCACTTGGCCACCACGCAGGCGATATCCTCTTCGTCGATTTCGCCGCGCAGCAGCGGCGAGCCCTTCTGCGCCTCTTCGAGCTCGGCGGTGGCGGTCTGGAGCGCCCTCTCCAATTCGACTAGCTTGCCGTAGTGGATCTCGGCGACCTTGCCCAGATCTCCCTCGCGCGTGGCCTTCTCTTCTTCCTGGCGCAGCGCCTCCTGCTCCTGCTTGAGCTGCTGGACACGCTGAATCTGGCCCTTCTCGCGGGTCCAGCGCTCTTTGAGCACGGCGGTCTCGGCCCGCAACTTCTCGAGTTCGTTCTCGATGGCTCGCAGCCGCTCGCGCGAGCCCCGGTCGCTTTCTTTCTGCAGCGCCTGCTTCTCGATTTCCAGGTGCAGGATGCGGCGGTCGCGCTGGTCGATCTCGACCGGCATCGAGTCGATCTGCATGCGCAGCGCCGAGCCGGCCTCATCGATCAGGTCGATGGCCTTGTCGGGCAGGAAGCGATCGGTGATGTAGCGCTGGGAAAGCGTGGCCGCCGCCACCAGCGCCACGTCCTTGATCCGCACGCTGTGGTGGATTTCGTAAAGCTCCTTCAGGCCCCGCAGGATGGCGATGGTGTCCTCGATCGAAGGCTCGGTCACCAGCACGGGCTGGAAGCGGCGCTCGAGCGCGGGGTCCTTCTCGACGTGTTTGCGGTACTCGTTGAGCGTGGTCGCGCCAATGCAGCGCAGCTCGCCGCGAGCCAGCGCCGGCTTCAGCAGGTTGGCGGCGTCGATGGCTCCTTCGGCCGCACCCGCGCCCACCAGCGTGTGCATCTCGTCGATGAAGCAGACGATCTGGCCGTCGGATTCCTGAATTTCCTTGAGCACGGCCCGCAGGCGGTCCTCAAACTCACCCCGGAACTTCGTGCCGGCCAGCATCGCACCCAGGTCGAGCGCCACCAGGCGCTTGTTCTTGAGCGACTCGGGAACGTCGCCCTTGACGATGCGCTGGGCGAGGCCCTCGACGATGGCCGTCTTGCCGACGCCCGGCTCGCCGATCAGGCAGGGGTTGTTCTTGGTGCGCCGCGACAGCACCTGGGCCACGCGGCGGATCTCCTCGTCGCGGCCGATGACCGGGTCGAGCTTGCCCTTGCGGGCGACTTCGGTGAGATCGCGCGCGTAACGCTCGAGGGCCTGATACTTGGCCTCGGGATGGGGGTCGGTGATGCGCTGGGTGCCGCGCACGCTCACCAGCGCCTTGAGAATG
>JBGPDC010000023.1:0-43862 GCA_041482115.1 Terriglobia bacterium
AGGTCACGTTCATCCAGGCGTGTCCCATTTCGTCCACCGTGCGGTCGCCGAATCCGACCCACTGGTCAGGATCGGGATTGTGCGGGTTGGCCGTGGTGTTGTCGTACCAGGCGGTCACGTGGATGACGGTGCCCTTCGGCAGCACGGGAACGGCGTCGTCCGCGTAGATATAATTCGTCATCCAATTGAAGTTGAAATTGCCGACGTAGCTGATCATCTGCGAAGTCCCATCGGGCAGGAGCGCTTCGACCGCCATCGCCTTGCCGCGCAGGTGCATGTGCGGCTGGAAGTTCTCGAGCCACGCCGCCTGTTTCAGCACGGTGAAATTCTGAGACTGCACAATCGAGTTCGGCGGAATATCGATGTCCCGGGTGCGGGCGGCTCCCTTGACGGCCTGGAACGGCGTCAGGTAGGTCCGATACTTCGGCTCCTGTCCCCTGGGGTAGAGCCACACCGCCAGCTCGACGTGATCGCGAACCTCCTCGCCGACCGCGTGAATGTGGATGTCCCAGGAAATCTGCGATCCCGGCAGCAGCAATTTGCCGGTGTTGGGATGGTACTCGTCATAGGTCTTCCCGATCGCCCATTCCATCAGCATCGCGCGCCCGCGCAGCTCCGCGATGCCGGCCGGGTCGAGGCTGCCGGGATCATCCTGCGCGAGGTAGGCGACGGCGTGATGCGTGATCTTGCGCCCCGCCGGAGTCCCCGGACGCATCTCGACGGCCCGTACCCAGCGCGGTTCGGTGATCGGGATATCGGTCACCGGCCGCCACCACACGTCCTGGTGGCGGGCCGCCATGGTGTAAGGTTCCGACTTGATGACGAGGTCGGGCGGGCCCAGCTCCTTCGCGGCTCTCCAGTCGTTGCCGTCGGGCCACTGCTTGGGGGCGGGCAGGTCTTGCGGGTTCCCCAGCGGCGCGCCCGCATCCACCCACCGGACGATGGTTTGGATCTGCTCGTCCGTCAGCGACATGTCGTTCTTGAACTCGTGGACGCCCACCGTCTTATCGATGTGCCACGGCGGCATCTGCCGCAGGATCACGCGCTCCTTGATGGCCTTCGCCCAGGGGCGCGTCTCTTGATAGTTCACGAGGGACATGGGGGCCAGGGATCCCGGCCGGTGGCAGTCCTGGCACTTTTCCTGAAAGATCGGGGCGATATCCTTGGCAAACGTTACCGGCGAATCGGCGGCGAGCGCCAGACCTGAAAAGGCCAGGAAAGCGCTGCACGCCAGTCCGGCGAGGCCGCGGGTCCCGCGCAGATGGAGCTTGCGATCCAGCATGACTTGCTCCTTTCAATCCCCCCCCGGGGACAGATGCCTAGTATTCTAGCTCCATTCCGGCCGCGGCGGGGCGGGAATCAGCCTTCCTGCACCCCCCGTTTTCCGTTCTCTACCACGTACGAAGCGCGCGTACGGATGCTGGCGTCCTGGCGGGTGACGGCGGATATCACCCGGTAGTCGCTGCGCCAGAGGTCGGGCGTGAGCGTCACGCGCACGTAACCCCGCTGGTTATTGAAGAACTTGATGTGCGGGTTCTCGAGCTGGTAGAGCCACTGAAAGCGGATGGTGTCGGCGCCGTCGCCGCCGGAAGTGATGGACGTGCCGACGAACTCGCTGCCAACGACGGCGGACCGCCAGCCCCCCACGTCAGCCTTCAAATCGGCCACCCAATTGCTGTGAATGTCGCCCGAGATGACGATGGGGTTAGAAGGCCGCCGCTCGCCGAGGAAGCGCAGCAGGCGGTCGCGGGCGACCGGGTAGCCGGACCACTGGTCCATCGAAAAGCGCTCGCCGGGGCCGAGCTGGCGGTCGACCTCGGCCATCATGACCTGTTGGGCGATGATGTTCCAGCGGGCCTGCGAGCGGTCGAGGCCCTGGCGGAGCCACGCCTCCTGCTGGGCGCCCATCAAGGTCGCCGCGGGGTTGAACCGCTCCGGGCAGGAAGGCTTCACGCCATCGCCACAGGGTTGGTCGGTGCGGTACTGGCGGGTGTCGAGAACGGAGAACTCGGCGAGTGACCCGAAGCCTAGCCGCCGGTAGAGCAGCAGGTGCGACCCTTGCGGCAGCGAAGTCTGGCGCAGGGGCATGTGCTCGTAATAAGCCTGGTAGGCGTTTGCCCGGCGCTCCAGGAACTGTTGCCGGGGAGCGCCGTGCTCCTCAACGTCGCCGGCGTAGTTGTTGTCTACTTCGTGGTCGTCCCAGGTGACGATCCAGGGGAACAAGGCGTGGGCGCGCTGCAGGTCGGGATCGCCCTTGTAGAGCGCGTAGCGGTTACGGTAATCGGTGAGAGTTTGGATTTCGTCGCTGTTGTGGCGGCGGACGCGGTCGGTGCGGGTGGGCCCTTCGTAGATGTAGTCGCCGAGGTGGATGACCAGGTCGAGGTTCTCCTGCGCCATGTGCCGGTAGGCGACATAGTAGCCCTGCTCATAGTGCTGGCAGGAAGCAAAAGCGAAAGAGAAGCGCGCGACGGCGGCGCCGGCGGGGGGTGCGGTGCGGGTGCGGCAGATGGGACTCTCGATCCCGCCGGCCCGGAAGCGGTACCAATACCAGCGCGCGGGCTGGAGTCCGCGCACGTCCACGTGCACGGCGTGGGCGAACTCGGGCCGGGCCCGCGCCGTGCCGCGCTGGACGACGCGGGCGAGCTTCTCGTCCTCGGCGATTTCCCAGTCCACCGCGACCGGCTCCGGCGGCATGCCGCCGCCGTGGAGCGGGTCCGGGGCAAGACGGGTCCACAGGACCACGCTATCCGGTAGCGGGTCGCCTGAAGCGATGCCGAGGGTGAAGGGATCGGAGGCCCCGAAACTGGAGAGCGGACGCGCGAGATGCCAGCCTCCGAGGGCGATTCCGGCAGCGAGAAAATTGCGGCGCGAAGTGGGCATTAGCGATTGAAGTACTTCTGCAACTCGACCGGGTCTTTGGTTTTGGTCAGCGCTACCATCAACAGCACGCGCGCTTTCTGTGGGCTCAGGTTGTCCGCCAGCACGCAGCCCAGGTCGCGCAGCGAAATCGCCTGGCCCTTGCCGGCATAAAGCGGGATCACGCGTCCCGTGTAGACGCGGGTGCCGATCACGACCGGAAGGCCGCGATCGCGCACCTCCTTTACGGCCTCGTACATCGCTTCCCCGACGTGCCCGAGGCCGGTGGCGGCGATCACCAGGCCGGTGAGCGGCGGCGTGGCGGTCTGCCGCAGCAGGGCGCGGATCAGGAGTCCATCCGCCCCGGCGTAGTGGGCTACGATCTCGATGCGTCCGAGGGTGGCGTCGGGCGCAAGCGCGATCGTCTGCCGGCGCGCGGGGGAGCGGTAGAACCGCACGGTCTCGACATCCGCGACTCCGAGCGGGCCGAATTCCAGGCTGCGAAACGTCTCCCGCTGGATGGTGCTGGTCTTGGCGACCTCCCGGGCGGCGTTGATCTGGCCGTTCATCACGACCAGCGTGCCTTTGCCCACCGCCTCGGGCGACACCGCCACGCGAACGGCGTCGAGCAGGTTGCGCGGCCCATCGGTATCGGGATAGGAGGGCGCCCGCTGCGCGCCGACCACGATGACGGGCTTCGGGCTGGTCACGGTGAGGTCGAGGAAGTACGCCGTCTCTTCGAGCGTGTCGGTGCCGTGCGTCACGACGACAGCGGCCACGTCCGGCTGGCTGAGGGCCTCGTTCGCGCGGCGGGCGAGGCGCAGCCAGACCTGCGGATTCATGTCGGCGCTGTTGAGGTTCGCGATCTGCTCCGCTTCGACGCGGGCGATCTTCTGCAGCTCCGGCACGGCCTTGACCAGTTGCTCGCCGCTCAGCGCGAGGGTGAGGCCTCCTTGCTTGGCATCGTACTGGCTCGCGATCGTGCCGCCGGTGGCCAGAATCAACACGCGCGGCAGCTCGGCGGCCGCCAGGTGCGCCGCCAGAAGCAGTGCCGTGAAGAGGAGGCGCATCGGATATTCCTCTAATGCGGACGGTTGTAGAGGACCAGGGCGGCGCCGATCGCCGCCATCGCGAAGCCCACGTAAAGCATCGGGCTCGGCGGCGTCTTCGGCGGATGCCACAGCATCCCGACGATCACGTTGACCACCGGCGCGCCGCCGAACACCAGGGGCATCACGTAGGTCGGCAGGCCGCCGGTCCGGAAGGCCCAGATGATGCAGACCGCCCCCAGCGCTCCGAGCGCCCCGCCGAGCGAGGCGAGAAGCGAGCCGCTGGTGTTGAAGCCGTTCAGGCCGCCGCTCACCGATAGCGCCCCCACAGGCACCAGAATGGCCACCAGAAAATAAGCCACGCCCACGCAGAGCAGGGCGCGCAAAGGATTACCGAGCCGCACTTGTCCCTCAAAGAGTGCTGGCCCGTACATCCCCCAGGAGAGCACGGCCCCCAACGCAAATACGATCCATGCCATAGAACGACGCCTCAAATGGAAAGCCTCCGCCCCGCTGAAGACTGCGCCGGGCCCCCCGATTCTAGCAGCGCTCGAAATCTCGCTGCAAATTTCCGGGCAGTCTGGTGTATACTTCGAGCGACGGGGTAAGCAAAGGGGTACGCAACACGGGGAATGCAAAACGGCCAGTCCGTTTTGATCCTTCAACCTGCCTTGAAGGAGGCGCTATGAAATCCACCCTGTTTGTATTTATGCTGACGGCCGGTGTGTTGGCCGCTCAAGTACGTGACACGGCTTCGATTACGGGGTCCGTCAGCGACTCGCAAGGTGCCATGGTTGCTAACGCCACTGTCACCTTGACCAGTGCCGGCACCGCACAGAGCCGTACCGGTCATACCGACGCCAGTGGCGGCTACTCCTTTCCTCTCTTGCCGGTCGGAGCCTACAGTCTCACAGTGGAGCAGCCCGGGTTCCGTAAGTATGACCGGCACGGTATCGTTATCCAGGCCAATGAAAACATCCGGGTCGACGTGAGCCTGGAGGTCGGCAATGTGCTGGAGACCGTCACGGTAGAGGCGTCCGCTTTACAGGTGGATACGCGCGCGGCCACCCTGAACCACACGGTGGATACCAAACGCATCGTCGAACTGCCGTTGAACGGCCGGAATCCAGCCGACCTGGTGCTCCTGGCGCCGGGAGTGGCCTCCGGAGCCGCCAATAACAGCGGCGATGTGGGCAGCACCAACTATCGCCCGCGCGGGCAAAAGGAAATCACTATCAACGGATCGCGGAACAACAACCTGCGCTACACCCTGGATGGCGGGACCAACATGGACGACCTGCTGAACGAAAACCTGGACTTTCCCTTCCCGGACGCCGTCCAGGAGTTCAGCGCGCAGACCAGCAACATGGGCGTAGAACACGGCGGCCTGTCGGGCGGGGCCCTCAACGTCGTCACCAAGTCGGGTACCAACAATTTCCACGGGGATGCCTTTTGGTTCGTTCGCAATACGCAACTGAACGCCACCAATTTTTTCTCGCGCCAGCAGGATCTCTTGAAGCGGAACCAGTTCGGGTTTGCCGCGGGCGGGCCGTTCATCAAGAACAAACTCTTCGGCTTCGGGGGCTATCAAAAGCTCACGATCCGGGCGGCGCCGGGCGACCTCCGCGACCTGAGCCTGACGGCGGCGGAACGGCGGGGTGACTTCTCAGGGAACCCGATCACAATCTACGACCCTCTGAATCCCGGCCAGCGCTTTAACAACAACACCATCCCGACCGCGCGGTTTTCGCCGGCGGCCGTAAAGCTTCTCAGCTATTCGCCCTTGCCCGATGCCGAGGGCTTCGTGCGCTACTCGATCTCACAGCCCGACAATGGGTTGCAGGGCATCGGCAAGCTCGATTACGTCCACAGCCAAAAGCACAGCTTCATATTTCGAGTGTTTGAAAGCGACGGCAACAACCCCTTTCACTCGCCGCCGGACAACATTCACGCGGCGCGCTACGGCGGCTATCGGGACTCGCGCAGCGCCACCCTGGCCCATACTTTAATCCTGAACCCCAACACCGTGGTGCATACCCAGTTCACCGCCGCCCATCAGATCGCCAATATCGCCACGGATTTTCCGCTGACCACGGCCGGCCTCGGCGTGGGGCTCACGCCCATGGGGAATCACATCGATATCACCATGACCGGCAGCGGCGTATCGTTCAACCGGCCGCTGCACGCCATCCGGTTCGGGCGCGGCAGCCTGGAAGTGCTACATGACTGGACGCGGTCCCAGGGCAGCCACAGCCTGGTGTGGGGCATGAGCATCGTGCGCCGGCGCTTCAACAACAACACGCTGTTTCACAGCTCCGGCCAATTCCAGTTTGACGGTCACGTCACGGGTTTCGGTAACTCGAGCGGCTTCGACCGGGCGGACTTTCTGCTGGGCGGCTTCTCCTTCTACACGCAAAACAGCGGCGAATTCGAGCAGCGGCGCGGCACGCAGACCGGCTGGTATTTCGGAGACACCTGGCGGGTGCGCCCGCGGCTGACACTGAACTTCGGAATCCGCTACGAGCCTTACGGCCTTTTCAAGGACAAGCTGGATCGCAACCAGACCTTCGACTTTGCGGCCAACAAGGCCGGTATTCGTTCAAAGATCTTCAAGAACGCGCTACCTGGCCTCTTCTATCACGGCGACGCGAAGCCCCAAGGTTACGGCGGCGGCGACACTTTTGGAGACGTGGTCACGGACCCGGACAACAACAACCTGGCGCCTCGCGTGGGGTTCGCTTGGGATCCGTTCGGAAACGGCAAGACCAGCGTCCGGGGCGGCTACGCGGTCTTCTATGACACGCCCTCCCTCAACGCTCAGAATGACGCCAATAACGTGACCCCGTTCAGTTACAGCGTGGAATACACCGATGGTTCTTTCGACAGGCCGTTCCTGGGGAGGGAGGCGCAGAACATCTTTCCGGTGAGCGCCAACAACCATGATGTACCCTATCCGACGCCGCTGTTTACGATGGTGCTGGATAAGAAGTTTATCACGCCCTACACCCAGAACTGGAGCCTGACCATCGAGCGCGAGGTCGTTGCGAACACGCTAATACGCGTGGGTTACGTCGGCACCAAGGCCACGCACCTGACCAGCAACTACGATCAGAACGCGCCGATTTACAACAACAGTCTGACGCTGGCGCAGAACCGGGCCGACGTGGATGGGCGCCGTCCCGTGAAGGATTTCCAGGCCATCCAGCGCTGGATGCACGGTCTGAACTCGAGCTATCACGCGCTGCAGGCCTCCGTGGACAAGCGTTACAGCCATGGGTTCACGGTCCACGCTTCCTACACGTGGTCGAGGAACCTGGACTACGTTTCGCGCAATGGTTTTGGGGGCAGCTTCGGCATTAACAATCCGTTCAACTTTTTCTTCTTGCGGGGCAACTCCAATCTCGCGCGCGACCACCGCTTCGTGAACAGCGCGGTGTGGGATTTGCCGAGCCTGCACAAGGGATCGAAGCTCGACACCATCTTGGGCAGTTGGCGTCTGAGCGGCATCCTGACCCTGCAGGCGGGCCGCCCCTTCAGCGTTGGCGCCTCCAACAACGCAACGGCGGGCGCCGGCTCGGCACTGGCCGACCTGGTGGGGGCCGGGTATCCGGTGCTCGATTCGGGCCGCCCCAAAGGACAGAAGTTGGCCGCGTACTACGATACGGCGCGGTTTGCGAACCCCGCCCCGGGCACGTTTGGGACGTTGGGGCGGAATATCCTCATTGGTCCGGGTTTCGCCAACATTGATGTGTCGCTCGCGAAAGGATGGCGTCTTCCTTTCATCGAGGGTGCCCGGATCGAGTACCGGTTCGAAGCGTTCAATTTGTTCAATGCCACGCACCTGGCGCTCCCGACAACCGGCCTCACGAACCCCAACCGTGGAAAGATCACGGGGACCGACGGCGACCCGCGTATCCTCCAGATGGCGCTTAAGGTGGCTTGGTAAGGGGACAAGGCTATCCCTGGCCGAAGCAGTAGACCTTGCCGTCCTGCGAGCCGATTACAATGCGGCCTTCGGCGAGGGCGGGGGAGGCCGAAAGCGGCGCGCCCGCCTCGAACTCCCACAGCTTCTTGCCGCTCGCGAGGTCGAGCACGTAGAAGCGCCCGTCGTTCGAGCCGATGTACACGCGTCCGCCGGCAATCGCCGGCGAGGACTCCACGCGCGAGCGCGTCGCAAACGTCCACAGCGCCTTGCCGCTCTTGCCGTCCAGACAGTGAACGAAGCGGTCCCGGCCGCCGAGCACCACCTTGCCGTCCGCCACCGCGGCCGACGAATAGAACGGGAAGTGCCGTTGCGGATGCTCGTAGCGCCACACTACCTTGCGGGTCCGCAGGTTCACCCCCAGCACCTCGTTGCTGAAGGTGCCGAAATACGCCATGTCGCCGTCGATGGCCGGGGAAGCTCCGGTGTAGGCGTCCGAGGAGAGCTCAAACACCTGCTGGCCGTCGGCGATACGCACGGCGCGGAACATCGAGTCGCACCCGGAGATGAAGGTCATGCCGTTCGAGATGGCCGGCGTGCAGTGCACCGGGCCGTCGATTTTGAATTTCCAGGCGAGCGAACCGTCCTTCACGTGCAGCGCATAGAGGTGCTCGTCGTAGGAGCCGAACAGGACCTTGTCGCCATTCACCACCGGCGAGGACTTGATTTCGCTCTGGGCCTTGAAGGTCCAGCGGACTCTGCCGTCGAGCGCGTTGACGGCGTGGAAGACGCCGCCGAGGTCGCCGACGAAAACGGTATCGTTCGCGACGGTGGGCGACGATTCTCCGATGCCTTCCTTGCCGGCCTGGTACTTCCAGCGTACCGCACCGGTCTTCAGATCGAGCGCCGCGAGCTGGCCGGAGGCGGCCCCGACATACACGGTCCCGCCGGCGATGGCGGCTGAGGATTCGACGCTCTCGCCGGCCTCGTAGGTCCACAGGAGCTTGAGATTTTGCGGGACCGGGGCGGCCGACACGCCGGTCAGGGTGGCGTTGCCCCGGAATTGCGGCCAGCGGTCGGCGGGGGCCGGGGTGGAGGGGGGCGCTTTCGACGTTTGCGCGAGCAGTGACGCCAGGGCGAGGAGAAAACAGGATACGCGCAGGAACCGCTCCCTGACGGTCGCGGCTCGGAAACGGCGGCGGCGTATCGAGAGGCGGCGGCGTAGCGAGCGGGGCGCGTGAGCAGGCGAGGGCGCCACAGACACTACTTGTTCGCCAGCGCGAACAACTGGTTGCGGTTCATGACGAACAGCGCCCCGTGCGCCGGGACCACCGTCGAATAGACGGAGCTCCCCATGTTCATCTCCGCGATCTGCTTCTTCTCTCTGGCCGCTTCGAGCACCACGATGTCGCCATCCTCATCGCCGAGATACACCTTGCCGTCGATCACCATGGGCGAGCCCCACACGGCCGCGAGCATGTCGTGCACCCAGAAAGGCTTGCCCGTCTTGGCGTCGAGGCAGTGCAGGAAGCCGCTGAAGTCGGCGTAGAAAAGCAGCCCATTGTAGTAGGCCCCGGTCGAGATCGAGCGCCGGATCTTGTCGTAGTGCCAGAGACGGCCGGAGGTCGTGATGTCGCCCCGCTTGGTGGCATCGATGGCGTAGAGGTGGCCGATGCCTTCGCCGTGCTCGGGGTCCTGGCCGTTGGCCATGTAAACGATGTTGTCCACCACGACGGGCGTCGAGATGGTTTCGTTGCGGGTCTTGGGCCACACCGCATCTTTCGGATTCGTATCGAACTCCCACAGCTTCTTGCCGCTCAGCGCCTCGTAGCCCCGCACCCAGCCATCGCCCTGCGGATGGATGACCTGCACCACGTCGCCCACCTTGGCGACGGTGGGCGAGGCCCACTGGCCGTGCAAAATCTTCTCGCCGACGGAGTTGTCCTCCCACACGAGCTTGCCGGTGTTCTTGTTCAGGGCGATGATCGACGGCGCGCGCGGGGACGGGATGTGCACATGGCTCTCGTCCTGGCCGTTGGCGGTGCTGGCGTAGATCAGGTCCTGGTAGGACACGGGTGACGAGTTCGACATGTTGTGCGGCTCGGAGCCGACTTCTTCCATCATGTCGAACTTCCACAGCACCTTCGGGCCGCCGTTGCCGTCTCCCTTAGCGTCGAGGCAGACGATCTCGCAGCGGTTCGAGGTGTAGTAGACCTTGCCGCCTTCGACCATGGCGGAGGAGCAGACGCCCTGGAACGGCCAGTCGTTGGCGCGGCCTACCGGGAGCTTTTCGTTGGCGTGCTGCCACAGAAATTCGCCGTCGGACTCGCGGAAGCACATCAGCACGCCGCGGTCGCCGGGTTCTTTGGGATTGCGCGGGAGCTCGTTGTTGGTGCCGCAGAAGACCTGGCCGCCGCCCACGCTGGGGTTGCCGTAGCTCTGGGAGCCGAGCTTCGCCACCCACTTCACGTTCTTGCCGGTCTTCACGTCCCAGGAGGTGGGCAGACCCTTCATCGACGAGACCATGTTGCGGTCGGCCGTGCCACCCCACATCGGCCAGTCGCCCGTCCCCGGGTCGGAGGCCGAGGCCCGCGCCGCGTGCAGCAGGGCCGCGGCGCCGCTATAGAGGAAGAATTCACGTCTGCGCATAAAAGGGCTCACTGGTTGGGATAAACCTTCAAGTTATCGAAATAGACGCCGAACTCGGCATCCGCAAAGAGGCCGGGACTGCCTTGCTGGTTCGGGATCGGGTCGACGCGATCAATGGGCCAGGCGGCCGGCTCGGCTTCGTCCCGCGGCCACGCCTTGCCGCGAATCCGCGTCTTGCCGTCGGGGGTATTTTCGACGCGCAGCTTGAGCCGGTACCAGGTGTTGGCTTTCCACGCAAACGGCGCCGCCGCCGCGCGCGCAACCTCGGGCTGCCAGGAATTCATCTCGAGGCGCTGGCTGTTGCCGAACGCCACCAGCGTGTAGCGCTGCGCGACGATGCCGGCGTCGCCCAACTGGCGGCGCTTTTCGTTCATGCGGAGGTCGGCTTCGACGGTGTAGTTCGACCAGTCGGCGGGACCCATGAAGACGCGGATGCGCTTGAAGAGCGTGTTGTTGGGGACCTTCTCCAGCACCTTTTGGCCCTCCAGTTCGCTGACCTGGAGCCGGCCCGCGGTGGCGCTGATCCAGTGCGGCGGCACGCTGCCGACCGGGTAGGAATCGAACGTCTCATTCCAGGGCAGGGGCGGAATCACGCGCGCCCGGGCCTCGCCGGTCACGCTGCCGACGGTCGCCTTGATCAGCCCGGCTTCGCCAGCTGGCGACGGCGCGAGCGTCAGCTTGCCGTCTGCCACGGTGCCTTGCAAGCCCTGCAACGCCCAGTTGGCCTTATCCTCGCGCAGGAACCGGCCCTGGGCGTCGAAGAGGCGGGCGTGCAACTGCACCGTATCGCCCGGCTTCAGCACCAGCTCGGTCGGGGTCACCTGCACCCAGGCCGGGGCGCCCTGCCCAGGCTCCACCGTGGGGGTCACGGGTTTCCAGGGCTGCATGGCGGCCGTTTTCTTCGGGCCGAGGGCGTAGAGGGTGTCGCTCGAGACAAAGTAGACCCGGCCGCGCGCGATCGCCGCCGAGGCGACGACCGGCTCGGGAATTCTTTGCGAGGCGAGACCTTGCTCGCTGAGCGGCAGCTCGACCTCGCTCAGCACGTCGCAGCGGTCGGCGTGCGGACGGAGAATGAAGAACTTTCCGCTCTCGGTTCCGACGTAGATCTTGCCATCGCCATACGCGACCGACGCCTTCTGGACGGTGCCCAGTTGGTGCTTCCAAAGCTCCTTGCCGGTTTGCAGATCGAAGGCCAGCAGATTCGAGCCGTTGTCCACCTGGTAGATGCGGTCGCCGTCGATGATGGGGGAGGAGTAGCCGCCCAGGAAGCCGGGCTTGGCCCACTTCAGGTGCTGCTTGCCAAGCTCGCCCTTGGCCGTGGCGTCGAAGGCGGCGATCATGCCCATCTCGTTCGTGTTGAGGTTCTCGTCGCCGTGGGACGCGATCGCCATATTGCCGCTGACGACAATGCCGGTGTTGAGGCCGCGCTTGGCGAGCACCAGCCTCCACACGGGTTCGCCGGTCTGGGGCTTCATGGCCAGGGCCGCACCATCCGCGCCGCCGGTGACCAGCAGCCGCAGGCCGCCGACGGTCACGATGCTCATCGGCCCGTAGCTGGTGTCATAGGGCCGGCCGCCTGGCGTGCTGATCCACTGGATCGCGCCGGTCCGCTTGTCAAGGGCGATGAAACGCTGGGCGCGATTGGCCTGCGACCCCCAGGTAGAAGTCGGCGTGCTCACGATGACCAGGTTGCCGTCGACGATCGGTGAGACAGTCCGGCCGCCGTGGGTGGTGAAGGGCGAGAACTCTTCAGTGATCGACCGCTCCCATAGCTTCTTGCCGTCGCGGGTGAGCGCTGTCAGCAGGTTGTTGACGCCGAAAATGTAGACGTTGCCCGTCTCGGGATCGGCCGCCGGCGAAGCCCAGCCGACCCGGTGGGCCGGCACGTCGCTTTGGAAAAGGTTGAATTTGTATTCCCACAGGACGCGGCCCGTATCGGCGTTGAAACAGACCACCCGCTCCTGCTCGGTCTCGCCCCGGCTGGCGGTGTTCTGCAGGTAGAGGCGGTCGCCGAGCACGACGGGCGTCGAGCGCCCGCCGTAAGGGGCTTTCCAGGCCAGGTTCTCGCCTTTAAGGGTCCACTTGTCGGGCAGGCCTTTTTCCGTGGAAACGCCGGTGCGATCGGGACCGCGCCAGTCCGGCCAATCGCCACCGGACAGGGGTCCCGACGCCAGAACAAAAAGAGCAACGAAGAATGCGAAAGCCAAGGCTTTCGAAGGCATGCGACTCATAGTCTCTACTCCCGGGCGCCGCTAAATGCCGACACTACGGAGTAAGTATACCGTGGATGAGCGGGGAGCTGCGGGAGTGCCGCGGGCCGGTTGGAAACCGGCACCGGGTGGCGGCCCGCCGCGGAGGTCACTCTTGGCCCGACGGCAGCGAGGGGAGCCGAAACCGAGGGGAAAACTTCTAGACCTTAAGAGCGCCGGGTGTTGGCCTCAATTTGCTCCAACAGTTTGAGCATCTTGTTTGTCTTACGGATATAAAGCGTTGGGACGTAGATTGCCATCAAGGCAATCAGTATCACAGCTACAAAAGACAGCGACAAGGGCCACATGGAAACCTCCAGTTAAGGTGCACAAAGTATGCACTCGCCAGAGCATACCACCTCCAACCCGTTGAATCCAGTGAGTGGGGGAGCTGCGGAATCCTTACAGATCGAAAAGGATACGCAGCCGGTTCTCGACGGCAGCCATGGTGGAAGGGTGGATGGCGCCGCAGCGGCGGAGGAATCTCTCCTTGGCAATCGAGCGTACCTCCTCACATTTAACGAAGCTCCGCTGCTTCAGTCCGGCCTCGGGGGGCTTCAGTTCGACGTGAAGGGGAATGCCTTTCGGTTTGGACGTTATGGGCAGGACCACCACCAGGCCAGCGGGGCCGTGGTTAAACAGATCTACGGAGACCACCAGAGCGGGCCGGCGGCCGGCTTGCTCGTGGCCACGGGTGGGATCGAGGGAGACCATCCAGACTTCGCCACGGCTCGGCTCGGACATGAAGGTCAGAGGTCCGAGAGGCCGTCGGCGAGCGTGGCGTCCCAGGCCCGGCGCTCTTTCTCTTCCTCCCGCCACGCCTTCGGGTTCTTTCGAAGCGCGGCGTAAGCCCGGTTGGCGTCCTCAAGCAGCGTCTTGCGCCGGTACTCTTCGATGGCCTGAGCGAGGATGGCCTGCATCGGCTGCCGCCGCCGCTTCGACAAGGCCCGCAGAGTGGCGTGGGCAGAGTCATTGATTCGCACCGTCAGTCCAGGCATTTTGTATACACTTCCGTATACAGTTCAGGCTACAGACCTATTAGCACTTTTGTCAACGGCGGCAGTTTCTAGCGGCGGTCGAGGGTTGCCATCCAAATGCTGCCGGTGGTTTCGAGCATGCTGAAGACCATCTTGTCGCGGGCGACGGTGGGGGAAATGACAATCGGATCGCCGGCCCCTACGAGGGAACGACGGGCGTGGTGGAAGTGGTAGACGTCGAAGGGCGCGCCGAGGGGATGCTTGGTGGCCGGGTCGAGGCGCTGGCCGCGGAGGCAACGGAAGCCGTCGCGTTCCGAGAGAAAGTAGAGCACGTTGCCGTTGGGGGACCAATCGGCGTAACGCTCCATACCCTCGCCATCGGTGATCGGGATCCAGTCCTTCTCGTCGTGCAGCGTCGCACCCTTAAACGGCACGACGTAGACGCGCCGGGCCGCCGGTCCGGGAATGGCATGGAAGGAGAGCCACCGGCCGTCCGGCGAAATTCGCCCGCGCGAGACACCGATCTTGGGATGCTTGAGGATTTCGGTCTTCTGCCCGGAGGCGAGGTCCACCAGGACCAGCGAGCGATTGCCGGGCGTCTCATAGATGATGCTCTTGGCGTCCGGGGACCAGCCGGTTGGCACGGAGCAATCCTGACACAACCGTTCCGGCTCGCCTCCCGTACTTGGGACGGCGTAGATGGACGGGACACGGTTCTCGACAACCGCGTACGCCACCCGGGATCCGTCCGGGCTGATGAAGCCATACTGACTGGAAAGAGGCGAAGCCACCAGGGAAGTCTCCTTGCCGCCCGGAACTTCTTTGAGCCAGAGGTCAAGCTTGCCCCCTTTGCCACGTCTACTGAACGCTACTTTGCGGCCATCCGCCGAAACAAAAGGGTACATCTCGGGTGCGGGATCCTCGGTCAACCGCACCGGTTCCCCCGTGACCTTGCCCCCATTGGCGTCCAGGGGCAGGCTCCACAGGTCGAAATTCTCATTCAGATCTGAGAATGCCACGCGGGAACTGACCTGGGCGATCGAAGGCGAGGTCTCCTGGCCGGTACCGAACGTCAGGCGCCGCGGAGGCTCTGTAATCTCGAAGGTCCCCGGCGAGATTGCGACCTCCCAAAGATTATTCGTATCTCCGGAACTGGCGGCGAAGAGGATGCGATCCGGCCCGGTCAACCAGACGCTCGGCAAACGTCCTTGCAGACCCGCTTTCTCGAAGACCGCGCGAGCGTTGGTGCGAACGGCCTGGCCGCCCTCCACGGGCGTGACCCACCAGTCGTTTCCTGGGGCGTTCCGGTCCTTCCAGCCCTGGAACAACAGATATTTGCCGTCCGGCGACCAGACGGGTTTGCGCGCACTGCGAAACTCGGGCTGCAGTTGGCGAGGCACGCCGCCTGCGGCCGGGACGACATACATCAGGATCGGCGCCTGCGCGCTCTCGCCCACGGAGTAAGCGATCTGGTCGCCGGCGGGGGAATAACGGGGGTGGCGGCCCTGGCGCGCGATGCGGCGCGCCTGCCCGCCCAGCGCGGAAACCACGTAGATGCCGCCGCCGTCGCGCTCGGAGCGGAAGGCGATCTGGCTGCCGTCCGGAGAGAACACCGGCTCGTAATCGTCCGCCTCGTGGTCGGTGAGGCGCAGCGGCTCGCCGCCCGCCAATTGCCGCACCCAGAGGTCGAGGCTGCCGTTGCCGCCCCGGTCCGACGCATAGGCCAGCAGCTTGCCGTCGGGCGACAGCGCCGGATCGGTATTGAGGCCCGGATCGGCGACGAGGCGCGTGAGCACGGGACCGCCGGTCGGGGGAGTGGCTCGCGAATGTCCCACCCACCAGGCGAGACCGGCCACAACCAAGGCGAGAACCACGCCGCCGGCCAGGAGAGGGAGTCGGCTAGGCGCCGGGGCAGATTGCGCCGGGCGGCCGGTGGTGGAGATGCCGGAGTCCAAATCTTCCTTGATCTCCTCGAGGAGGAGCTTCAACTCGCCCAGGTTCTTCGAGCGGCGCTCGGGGTCCTTGCGGAGGCAGCGGGCGATGAGCTTTTCGAGCTCGCGCGGGAGGCCGGGCACAACCTCGCCAGGGGCCTTCGGCTCTTCCCGCAGGACGGCGGCGAGGGTCGAGAGGCGCGAGTCACCCGCGAAGGGGCGGCGGCCGGTGACCATCTCATAGAGCACGACGCCGAAGGAGAAGACGTCGGTGCGGGCGTCCACCTTCTTGCCCTCGGCCTGCTCGGGAGACATGTAGGCCACGGTGCCTACCATCGCGCCGGCTTCGGTGCGCGGCTGGTCGAGGGTGGCGTCGGAGGGCCCGGCCGACTCCAGTAGCTTGGCGAGTCCGAAATCGAGGACCTTGACCAGGCCCTTTTCCGTCACCATCAGGTTGCCCGGCTTGAGATCGCGGTGGATGATGCCGGCTTCGTGCGCCGTGGCGAGGGCGTCGGCGATCTGGACGGCGTATTTCAGCGCGTCGCCCAGGCGCAGGCCCTGGCCGCCGATCAGTTCGCCCAGCGTCTTCCCGGCCACATACTCCATGGCGATGAAGTCCACGCCGGCGTCGCTGTCGATGTCGTAAATCGTGACGATGTTGGGGTGGTTGAGGGCGGAGGCGCTGCGGGCCTCCTGCGCGAAGCGGCGTTTGCGCTCGGGGTCGGCGACGGCTTCGGCGGGGAGGACCTTGATGGCGACCGCGCGATCGAGGCGAAGGTCGCGGGCGCGGTAGACCACACCCATGCCGCCCTCGCCGAGCTTGTCCTCGATGCGGTAGTGGGAAAGGGTCTGGCCGGTCATCGGATCACACAGATGTTACCAGGGATGGTGAGCGCCACGTTTACAATACCGGCATGCGTAAAGTGATCCTCGGCGCCGGCATCAGCCTCGACGGTTATATCGCGCGGCCCAACGGCGCGGTCGATTTCCTGTTCATGCCGAAGGAAGTCTGGAGGGCGATGGGCGAATTCTTCGCCACGATTGATACCGCCATTTTCGGCCGCAAGACGCTCGAGGCGGCGATCAAGATGAGTGGTGGGGGCTCTTACCAGTCCCCGGTCCCCATGCGGACTTACGTCTTTTCGCGCTCGCGGCCGCCGGGCGAGCGGGAGGGCGTCGTCTTCGTCAACCAGTCTCCCGCCAGTTTCATCCGTCAGCTCCGCAAACGGCGTGGTAAGAACATCTATCTCATGGGCGGCGGCGAGCTGGCCCGCGAGTTCCTGAAAGCGGACCTGGTCGACGAACTCCACCTCGGTGTGGTTCCAGTTTTGCTTGGGGAAGGGATTCCGCTCTTTCCGAGCGGGTTTCCGCAACGGGGGTTTGCGCTGGTCGAGAATAAGGCCTATCCGAAGGGGCTGATCTCGCTCAAGTATCGTCGCGCCGCTGGCGGAAGAATTCCTGCACGAGCGCCAGGCACTCCGCGGCCAGGACGCCTTCGGTGATCTCGACCTGATGGTTGAGCAGCTCGGAATCCGCCAGCCGGAACTTGCTGCGGACGCCGCCGAACCGCAGGTCCCGGGTTCCGAAGACCAGCCGCTTTACCCGCGCCGCCACTAGCGCTCCGGCACACATCACGCAGGGCTCCATCGTCACGTACAGGGTCGCGCCGGTCAGGCGGTAGTTGCCCAGGGCCTGGGCCGCCTCCCGCAACGCCAGGATCTCGGCGTGGGCCGTGGGATCGAGGCGCGCGAGCGGAGCATTCGCTCCCTGGCCTACGATCCGCCCCCCGGAGACGACTACAGCCCCGACGGGAACCTCTCCGGCTTGCCCGGCCTCCACGGCCAGCTTCAACGCCGCCCGCATGAAGGATTCGTCGTCCACGGAACCATTCTAACGGCTGCCCGTAATGGGTATACTGAAAGCATACCGTCATGTGGAAGTATCTCCCCTTTGCTTTGAAGAACTCGCTGCGCAACCGCCGCCGCACGGCGCTGACCATGCTCAGCGTCAGCATTTCCCTGTTCCTGCTGGGCACCCTGGTGGCTATTTATTTCGCCTTTTACCACCGCGACGTCGCTCCGGAACAAGCGCTGCGGCTGGCGACGATTCACCGGGTGTCGCTCGTTTTCCCTTTGCCGGAGTTTTACGCGGCGCGCATCGCGCAGGTGCCCAGCGTTAAGGCCGTCTGCAAGATGTCGTGGTATGGCGGCATGTATATCGACCGGCGGGCGGAGCACAACTTCGCGCGCTTCGCGGTGGACGCGGACAAGATCTTCGCCATCCGGCCGGAGCTGAAAATCGATCCCGCCGAGCGCGCCGCCTTCGAGCACGAGCGCACGGCCGCCGCGGTCGGCCGCAACATCGCCGACCTGCTCGGCTTGAAGCTGGGGCAAAAGATTACTTTTCAGGGGGATATCTACCCCGGCAACCTGGAGGTGACGATCCGGGCGATTTTCGACGGTCCCGACAACGCTGTTTTGTACTTCCACCGCGACTACCTCGAAGAAGGCCTGCCGCAGGCACGCCGGGGCTTTACGGGCATGATCTGGAGCGTGGTCGAGACTCCCGACGATGTGCCCCGGGTGGCCGCCGCGATCGACGAGCAGTTCCGCAACGCCCCGCAACCGACGAAGAGCGAATCGGAGCGCGCCTTCCAATTGGGCTTTGTCAGCATGCTGGGCAACGTGAAGTTGATCCTGCTCAGCATCTGCGCCGCGGTGACCTTCGCCATTCTGCTGGTGGCGGTGAACACGATGGCCATGTCGGTGCGCGAGCGCATCAAGGAAGTCGGGGTCTTGAAGACGCTCGGCTTCACGACGGGCAAGGTCCTGAGCCTGATCGTGGCGGAGGCGATGATCCTGTCTCTGATCGGCGGACTGATCGGATGCCTGCTCGCCGCGGCGGCCGTCACGTGGGTCGGACGCACGCCGATGTTCTTCGTCCAGGGCATGACGATGCCGCCCGCCGCCCTGGCCATCAGCATGGGCATAGCGCTGCTGATCGGGTTGATCAGCTCGCTGTTTCCCGCCTGGAGCGCCGCGCGCCTGCCCATTACCGAGGCTCTGCGGCACACCGGGTAAAGCGAGGAAGCTGTGGCCGTACCACTCTCGTACAACCTGCGCAACCTCTGGGTGCGGAAGACGACGACGCTCATGACGGCCCTCGGCATCGGCCTGACGGTCGCCGTTCTGCTGGGCATCCTGGGCATGCTGGCGGGCTTGCAGCAGTCGTTCCAGAGCACCGGAAATCCGCTGCAACTGATCGTGATGCGCCAGGGGTCGACGGCCGAGATGACGAGCGCCGTCAGCCGCGAGCAGTTTCAGATCCTGCGCGCCAAAGAGGGGATGGCGACCGACGAAAAGGGCGAGCCGATGATTTCGCACGAGCTGATCACGGTGGTCAACCTGCCCCTGCGCGGCCAGGAGGGCGAATCGAACGTCAATGTGCGGGGACTCGGTCCGATGGGCGTGCGGATGCGCAGCGACATCGTCAAGATTCATGCCGGACGCTGGTTCACGCCCGGCCAGCGCGAGCTGACGATCGGTAAGGGCGTGTCGGAGACCAACGCCAACGCGCAAGTCGGCAGCCAGATGCAAGTCGGACGCGGCTTTTGGACGGTGGTGGGCATCTTCGACGGCGGGGCGACCGCCTTCAACGGCGAGATTTGGGGGGACGCCAACCAACTGGGCACCGACGCCGGCCGCACCCAGACCCTCAGCTCCGCCCTGCTCCGGGCGCGCGACCCGGCGGCCGCGCAGTCCCTGACCGACCAGATCGCCCACGATCAGCGCCTCAACCACCAGGCGAAATCGGAAGCGCAGTATTACCTGGATCAGACCGAATCGGGCCGGCCGCTGCAGTACCTCGGGACGTTCGTCGCTGTCATCATGGCGATCGGCAGCGTCTTCGCCGCCATGAACACGATGTACGCGGCGGTGGCCCGCCGCACCCGCGAGATTGGCGTGCTCAAGGTGCTGGGGTTCTCGCGCGGGAGCATCATGTTTTCGTTCATGGTCGAGTCGCTGCTGCTCGCGCTGCTGGGCGGCGTGCTGGCGTGCCTGCTGGCGTTCCCCTTCAACGGCCTGTCGAGCCGCATCGGCAACTCGGTGACCTTCAGCCAGATGATCTTCCAGTTCCGCATCACCCCGCAGATGCTCGCCGCCGGGCTGGCCTTTGCCGCGCTGATGGGTCTGTTCGGGGGCTTGTGGCCGGCCCGCGACGCGGCCCGGAAAGACGCCCTTAACGCTTTGCGAGACATCTGATGGCTGTGAACGCCGGAAATCTCGACCAGGAGCTCGCGAGCCTCAAGATCGATCGCGGACGGCGCGAAGCCGGTCCGCCGGGCTCGCGGTGGGCCAAGGCGTGGATCCTGACGGGAACGGGGGTCATCATCGCCGTGCTGCTGTGGTTCTACCTGGGCAGCCGCAGCCGCGCGGTGGCGGTGGAGACTGTTAAGGTGGCGGTGCCGGCGGCCAGGGGAGGCGCCGGAGGGTCCGACCCGGCCGTGGTGCTCAATGCAACCGGGTACATCGTCGCCCACCACCGGATACAGGTTTCTAGCAAGGTGCCGGGCAAGGTCGCCTGGATCGGCGTCGAAAAGGGGGACAAGGTTCAGAAGGACCAGGTGCTGGTGCGACTCGAGGATCAGGAGTTTCGCGCGCAGGTGCAGCAGGCGCAAGGCAACGTCGCGAACCTGGAGGCGAGGCTGCGCGAGATGGAGAATGGCTCGCGTCCCGAGGAGGTGGCCGCCGCCAAAGCCAACCTCGAGCAGCAGGACGCCGACCTCGAAAATGCCCGCGTGAACCTGGAGCGCATCCGGGGCCTGGTCTCGTCCGGCGTTTTCTCGAAGCAGAACCTGGACGACGCCGTCGCCCGCTTTGACGTCCAGAAGGCCCGCGTGGAGTCGTTCCGCAGAACTTACGAGCTGGTGCGGATCGGGCCGCGCCAGGAACAGATCGACGCGGTGCGCGGCCAGCTCGAGCAAGCGCGGGGCCAGCTCGCCTATGCCCAGACCCTGCTCGACTCGACCGTGATCCGCGCGCCGGTCACCGGGACCATCCTCGAGCGCGCGGTCGAGGCGGGCGAGTTCGTCACCACCAGCTTCGTCGGCGAGCGCGGTGCTAAGGGCTACGTCGTGGCGCTCGCGGACCTCAGCGACCTGCAGGTCGAGCTCGACATCAACCAGGACGACTTCGCCCGCCTCGGCGCGCGCCAGCGGGGCACCGTCACGACCGACGCCTTCCCCGACCGCAAGTACGAGGGGTTCATCGAAGAGATTTCTCCGCAAGCCGACCGCCAGAAGGCCACCGTGCAAATCAAGGTGAAGGTCGCCCAGCCGGACGACTACCTGCGTCCCGAGATGAACGCGCGCGTGGCGTTTGTCGCGAGCCCCGAGAGCAAAGGACAGCCGGCGGCCAAGCCCCTGATCGTCATCCCGGCGGCCGCGGTCCGCAACGGCAACCGCGTCTGGATCGCTCACGAGGGCCGCGTGATCGACCGTCCGGTGAAGGTGCGCGCCACTACCTCGCGCGGCGCGGAGATCAGCGAAGGACTGCTCGGCGGCGAGGAACTCATCGTGAATCCGCCCGCCGGCCTGCAGCCCGGCGACCGGGTGAAGACTTCCGGGGCCTCATGACCAATCACACCGCCATTGAAACGCAGGAGCTGAACAAGGAGTACGTCCGCGACGAGTTCCACGTCGTGGCGCTGCGGGACGCCCAACTGACCGTCGAGCGCGGGGAGTTCGTCGCGCTGATGGGACCGTCGGGGTCCGGCAAGTCCACGCTGCTGCACTTGATCGCCGCGATCGACCGGCCGACGTCGGGGCGCGTGGTGGTCCTCGGCCAGGATCTCTCGCAGCTCAACGATAAGCAGATCGCCCACTGGCGCAATGAAAACGTCGGATTCATCTTTCAGACGTTCAACTTGATTCCCGTGCTGACGGCGCTTGAGAACGTGGAACTGCCGCTGCTGCTGACCAACCTCAGCAAGAAGGAGCGGCGGGATCACGCCACCGTTGCGCTGCGCCTGGTGGGCTTGGGCGACCGCCTGGGCCACTATCCGCGGCAGCTCTCCGGCGGGCAGGAGCAGCGCGTCGCGATCGCCCGGGCAATTGTCACGGACCCGGCCCTGATCCTGGCGGACGAGCCGACCGGCGACCTCGACGCGACCTCGGCGCAGGAGGTCTTGACGATCTTGTCGAAGCTCAACCAGGAGCAGGGTAAGACCATCGTCATGGTCACGCACGATCCACATGCGGCGCGCTTCGCCTCGAAGGTCAGGTATCTCGAGAAGGGTGAGATGCTGCCGGAGGGCGCGAAGCCGGATAGCTGAGTTGGACCAGGCTGGCGCCCCCGGCAGGTCCGTGCCCGCCAGGATCATAGGTATATGATTATAAAATAGTTATTGAAAATTGATGGCATCACGAAGCGGCAGATCATTCAAGGGCTGTTGACAACCTAACGCAAGCGAATTATAACTGAACTTGGCCTAGTTAAAGCGGCCTCCGATGGGGGCCACAAATATAAGGTAATTTGTACGGCCCTGAAAATGGGTCGTTCTCAAATTAAAAGCCTTCGGTTCGCCGGGGGCCTTTTATTTTTCATCTTGGATCACGCCTGCATTCCGCAGTCCACCACCAATTTCTTGCATTGGCCCGGTTCCAACGGCGGACGCGTGCTCTCGTCTATCCCCGCGCTCGACGGCGGCCTTTCGCACTTCGACTTCGAGGAGGGCCCGCTTAAATAAAACTCTCGTCTCTCGGAATCGTCCCTCAAGAGCAGCCTAGAGAGATCCGCTGCGTATGCTATGAATCGGGTCGCTAGCTTGAAAATGCAGGAGGTGACGTAGGCTCTCAGCAGGTTTTCTTCATCCAAGTCATTAACATAGACATTCCGAAAATACGGCATCGTGCCCACCGCGAATCGGAAGGCTCGGCCAAGGTAAACCAATCTCAGCAGCGTACGCGCTGCCGTCCTCGGTAGATTCTGCTTATCGCACTCCAGGAACACGGCCGCTTGCAGGTCGCTGGGAGTTCGCGGTTGCCCCGCAGACCTCATGGTACGGTCCGTTGAAGCGATCCGTGGGATAAGAGCGCGAGCGTTGTCAGTAGCAGGTATTCGGCCGGCTTCGCCTCAGTGAAGCACTCCCAACAAGGAGGCTATCAGGAGAACCACTAATATAGTGCCTAGCCCTACGCCAGCACCCCCGCCGTAGCCCCAGCGGCTGTGGCCGTAGTACCCCCCACCGCCACCAAAGACCAACAACAGAATGATAAGCAGTATCAACATGGTGAAGTTTCCTTTCCTCTGAACGTCAAATCCCGGCCGAATTGGGCGGGAGTTATTCCTTCTTCCCTGCTACTAGGAGCACAACGCCGCCAATGATTGCCACTCCTCCTGCGAGGGGAGGCAAAGGTACGTTGTGTGTCTTTTCGCGAGTAGCGTGAATTGGTCCGAGGTCCACGACCTTTTCAGTGGTCGTGTAACTAAGGCCTCCCCACGCCAGACCGCACAGGCCCAACGCAATCAGGATAATCCCAAGTGTCTTGTTCACGACGGCCTCCTTCGGCAGCGGGCAGCGGGGGGTGACGGCGCCATCTCACGCTGGTCACCGCAACAGACCCGGCTCCTTTATTTCTCGAACACCTTCTCAATCTGGCCGACTTTCTTTTGGACCTTGCCCGCGAGCTTCTCGGTCTGACCTTCGACCACCAAGTCAGGATTGTCAGTTAGCTGGCCCGCTTTTTCTTTGACTTTGCCTTTCACTTCGTGAAGCTTGCCTTCGATCTGATCCTTCGTACTCGATTGCATCTGTTCTCCTTATTGAGACGTAGTGGGGCGCACCGGTGCGGTCAGGAGGAAGTCAGGAACCGGAGCCAGCCCTTTAGAACACTGTCCGTTCCCGGGGCGTACCCGCCCGGGTTAGCCGAAGAGGCCCTGGTCCAACGGTCACACGCCCGATCCTGGTAGCCCCTGCCCTCCGTGGATCCCCTGAGCGCTTGGCCGGCGGCGGCAACCCGTGCCAGGCAGGGCTTGCCAGCCTTCAGGAGGCCACCCCAAGATAGAATCACCGCAAACTGAAAGGCTCTCGCTAATTCCATTAGTGCTCCTTCGACGGTAAGTACTGGCACGAATCGCGCCAAAGCAATTCCCGGTGCGACCGGTACCCCCCGAGAGCCCTGGTCCTGGCATTTCAACGTCCCCGCCGACAGGGGTGTCCAACGATTCCGGCGCTGCTTGCGGACGGGTGCCGCGCCGCCCTGTCAGCAAGTTGCACCGAAACACGCCTAGGCAAGGGCAGACCGCAGCGACCTGGTGCAAGCTGCCGGCCGCGGCCGGCAGCCTCGGTGGTTGCCCCGGCTCGAATCGATGCGTCTGGTTGGGATCGGAAGATGAGCCCCGCCACCGGTAACGAAATGTGGTCAGGTGACGAAGTATGGTCAAGGAGCCGTGCCCTCGGCTCTTTCCCAGGATGGAGGACGCAGGGGTGGAGGCGCCCAGCAGACTTGATTTCACCGCCCAGGAAGGTCCTTCATTTGCTGGATGCGGGCCTGGAGCGCGGCGGTGAAACACGCGACCTCTTCCGGGGTCGCTCCGCTGGCGGCCAATCCGGCCCGCATCTGATGTTCGGTAATCCGGCCGACGTAGTGCAGCAGCCATTTGACATCGGCGACACGGATGCCGCCCACGAAATCGTTGGTGTGCTGTCCGTGGTAGCCCCACTGCACCAACCCGTCCTGCACGCCGGTGATGAAATGTGTGGTCTGAGACGTGAAGCCCTCGCAGTCCCACTTTTCTCGCCCCATCACGCCCCCCCACTTGCCCATGGAAGCGCCCCAATCGGTGACGGCATAGCGCCACTCGACCCCGCCATTCATCCGGCGCTCGAGGACGCCGGTATTCGTGCCCCGCCCGGCGTCGCGGACGTCCTTGTTGTCCCAGTTGGAAGTCAATATCATGATGATTTCGAGTCCATGAAGCTCCTTGCCGCCGACAAACGGGTTTTTCGTCCAAGCCCAGCTCTGCTGCTTGAGATATTTCAGACCCTTTCCGGCCACCTCGAAGCGAGCATCCGTGAAGCTGCCGTCGGCCGCAACGTATTTCTTGGCGCGTCGCAGGCGGCTGACGCCGTTGATCTTTCCCCGGGCGACATAGTAGGTCGGCTCCACGAAGTAGCCCGCGGCCCAGGCCAGGCGAGACGCGAAGACCTCGGCGTGCACCTCCGAGCCCCACTTCACCCTCCATTCCTGGCCGTTCCTGTCCCTCACTTGGATCTTGGGATTCGAGCCGCTGGCATCTTCTTTGAGGAAACGAAAGGGCGGCCGGGGAGCCTGTGACCGGCCACCCGGACCACCCACGAAGTCGAGTGTTTCCACGATTCCCGGGTCATGCCAAATCACCGGGTGCCGCTTCGTCTCCACGCCACCAAGGGGAGATCCGACGATCCACAGGGCCACGAGAATCCAAGGCGAACCGAGCCGTTTAGGCATGTTTGCAATCTCCTGACACAGTATTAGGCATGCGGAATACCAGACCTTTTGCCCTCCGGGGGTGTGATTCTGTTCATCCGGCGACTCTTTCGGCCCGAACGATAAACCTGTTGGGGGCAGAACCGACGAAGTAGAAGGGATGACAAGTGACGAGAGTTAAGATCTCGCCTCCGGCGGGATCCAGTACCGCGACGTCATCCGGACTCACCACTCTGGTGGACACGACACGGTAGCGGTACTCGCCCCGCAACGTGGTGAGCGTGATGAGGTCGTCTCGTTGGATATTTCGCAACGGCCGGAAGAACGTGTCACGGTGCCCGGCGATACCCACGTTGCCGGGTTGTCCCGGCAGGGCTGTACCGGGAATATGGCCGACCGCGCGTCGGAGAGTGGTCTTATCGATTCCTTCGACGACGACCGCGGAGAAGTCGAGACGCGGGACTTCCAGGCGGCCGATCAGTCCGTCCGTCGCGGCCGCTGGCGAGTGGGGCGGCGAAGTGGGAGACGCGGTTTGTGGAGTGCTGCCGCTCACATGCAGCCGGCGTTCGAGATTGCGGCTCTCCCGTCTCTGGAAAAGCCAGGCGTCCGCCAGAACGAGCCCACCATAGCCCAGGAGCGCCACCGCGACGGCCAGCAATACACGCTGGGCCCACTGCAGCGTACGCCGCAGCGGTTCTTTCGTAACCACCACTCTCACCTAGCGTCCCTTTCCTGGCCCCGCCCGTGGTTCGCCGCCGGCGATACCATCAGCACTCTCTTGTCCCGGCTGCCCTCTCGCACTCGCTCGAACGCCTCGACGACCGCGTCGTAAAGCGCCGTCCCACCGTTGGCAGGGGCTTTTGAGATCGCGCCTGCGAGTTCGTCGGAGCCAGCGGTGAATCGGATCGCGTCCGGCAGGCCCAGCGACACGTTCTCGTTGCAGGACTGCACAAAGGTCCGGGCGGCGGCCTCACCAAGTCTCGGCTGCAGGCTTCCGCTGTGGTCGACGACCCGTCCCACGGTCACCGGAGTGTCTTCGTGCCGGAACAGCCGGAGGCGTTGCGGTAGGCCGTCTTCGTAAGCCTCCAAATCCGGTTCGCGCAGATCGGAGACCAAGCGGCCTGGCCGGTCGCGCCCCGTAGCGGGCCACGCCACCATGTCAACGTCTACCGGGATCCGGAGAGAGCTCGGGTCCTGACCGCGGCTGGGCGGCGAAACTTGGCGTCCGGCGTAACCCCCCCGAACCGTCCTGAGAAGGATCGGGAGAGCGGCCGCTTTCCAGACGCCGCCCTCTCCCACCGGCGATAGTGTCTCCGCAATAAGTAAGCGCCACATTGCGTGGAATGTGCCGCCTCCTGTCAGGAGGCTTGGATCCGGCAGTACTCGGGCTGCCACATCGCGTCTTGCACCTGTTGAACGATGTCGTCGAGTTCGACTCCGGCCAGGCCCTCCGCCGCCGCGGCCTCCGCAACCGCCGCGGCCACCGTGGCCGCCAGGCTGCGCAGATCAACATGCGGGAGCAACGACGCGCCGGGCTGGCGCACCGCCACCAGGCTAGAGACGGCGTTCGCCGCGGCCGCCAACATGCCCTCACTGATCCGGCGGGCTCGGGACACGATCGCGCCGAGGGCCAGACCCGGGGACAGCTTGGCATTGTTCACGTGGCCGATGACGTAGGTTATGCCCTTGTGAGTGACGGGGGCGAACGGGCTGCCGGTCGCGATCAGCGCCCGCCCATCGGTCCAGGCGATCAAATCGGCGGGGGTGGCCTCGGCCCGGGGGGTGGGATTCGAAAGCGGGAAGATGATCGGCCGCTGGGTATGCGCGGCCATTTGCCTGACAATCGCTTCGGTGAAAGAGCCCGCGGCCGTCGAGGCGCCGATCAACATCGTCGGCTGCACCCGGCGCACCACCTCGGCGAGATCGAACCCATTCTCAGCCCCGTCGTGTCGCCATCCCTTGACCTCGGAGGCCGGGCGGGCATAAGCCGCCTGGTAATCACGCAGCCGGTCACCCATGTCGTCGGTAAGGAGCCCGGGCAGATCGACGCACCAGAAGCGGCGCGCGGCATCTTTCTTGGACAAACCTTCCCGCACCATCGCAGCTCGGATTTGGTCCGCGATGCCAATGCCCGCGGTACCGGCGCCAAAGATGACTACTCGCTGATTCCGCAGCGGCGCTCCACAGACGCGCACGGCTGAAATCGCCGCCGCCAAGGTGATCGCGCCGGTGCCTTGCAGGTCGTCGCTGAAGGTGCAGATCTCATGGCGGTATTTCTCGAGGATGCGGCGTCCGTTGCCAGGCGCAAAGTCTTCCCATTGCAGCAGCGCGTTCGGGAACAGCCTAGTGGCCGTCTTGACGTAAGCGTCGATGAAGGCGTCGTAGCGCTCCCCGCGCACCCGGGCATGCCGGTTCCCGATGTACATGGCATCTTTGAGCAAGTTTTCCCGGTTGGTGCCGACATCCAGCATCACCGGAATCACGCGGGTCGGGTCGATTCCGCCCGCCGCCGTGTAGATCGCCAGCTTGCCGATCGACACCTCAATGCCGCCTACACCCCAATCGCCGATTCCCAGGACCTGCTCGGCGTCGGTCGCGAGGATCAGGTCGATATCGCCGGTGCCGGCGCCGAGGTTGGCAAACGCCTCCTCGATCGCGTCGGCATGATCGATCGAGAGGTGCACGCCCCGCGGACGCCGGCACTCATGCTGGTACTGCTCCATCGCCATGCCGACCGTCAGATCGTTGACGATGGGGATCATCTCGCGCAGGTGCTCGGAGAGCAGCCGGTAGAAGAGCACCTCGTTGCGGTCGTGCAGCGCGGTCAGGTAGATGTTTCGGCTCAGGGCATCCGGCAGACGCTGGTACTGAAGGTAGGCGCGCCGGACCTGAGCATCGAGCGTGCTGATGTCCGGTGGGAGCAGGCCGGTGAGACCCAAGTCTTTGCGTTCCTCGGCCGTGAAGGCGGTCCCTTTGTTCAACAGCGGGGAATTGAGCACGGCCAGCCCGCGAGCCTTGGTCTGGTGGCAACCGTTCCCGTTCCGCGGGCGGCTCGGCAACCGCGGCGCCAATAGCGGGATCACTCTTTGTGGCGTCATTTACCGTCTCCATTCCGGAGGAGCGGCGCGCCATCGAGGGCGCGCCGGGGAGCAGCCGAGATCCGTCACAGAAAGCGCTTTTCTGCCAGACGGAGGGCCGAGGCTCCGCCCAAAGCCAGCAGTCCGAGCAGCGCCAGAAGCGGCAACGGGCCCGCCGTTTGGGGAAGCGTCTCCGCTACGGCTACTTCCGACAGAGGCGCGAATTCCGCCGCGGGCGGCGGGGTCACCACCTGGGCGAGCTCCACTTCTTCTCCGGTGGGTTGGATCGCCAGGACGGGCGTCCGCCTCAGCTCCGCTACCACCGGCTCGTCCGCCGACTGGATGGGCGTGGCGACTTCGACGGGGATTTCGACGGCCGTGAAGAGCACAGGCGTGTTGGTGGTTTTGGCCAGTTCTATGGCTTTCGCCTTGGCATAGACGAATTCCTCGCCCCAATTTCTGCCAGGATAAAACCAGGCCCGGAGCGCCTCCGGCTGGCCTGCCGGCCGCTCCCTAAAGGTGATCACAGTCTGGTCGGTCGCCTGGAGGCGATAATTCGGAATGGCCAAAATCGTGGCGTAGACGGTTTTTTCGTCCTGGCTGAAAATCTGGACGATGTGGCGGTCGGCCTGCGAGTCCAGGATCTTGAACACGTACGTCCCAGCCGGCAACACTCCCCAACCCTCCAGGTGGACCCCCGGAATCTCGACAGGCCCGCTAAAAGTCATCACGGTTTTCCTGTCCCACGCGTCCGCCTTCGCGCGGGGTGAGAATGTCCCCCCCAGTAGTGCCAAACAAAATACGGTCGCCGTTACTGCTCTCAAAACCTTCATTTGTTCTTCCTCGATTGCTCCTTAGAATTTGTGGGGATCCGCTCCTCGGGGGAGCAGGTCCCACCCCCAGCAGAGGCACTCAGAGGTCCATCCACACGCGGCGCGCGAAGAATCCGGACATCGCTGCCTCGCAAGCTGTGCTTCTCTTTACTTACGGAGCATCGAAGGGTACAACCGGCTAGTGAAACCAGCTGCGCGGGAAGTTGACCGTGCGGGGTCACCTGACCGGATATGGTCGAAGGGCAGGCAAGGCTGGTGCGGGTTTCGAGCGGCGAGGAACCAGGGTAGGAACTGAGGCCGGCCGGCGCTGGAAGCAGCGTCGTTGGAACATACAGGAAGAAGCGATGTCGAGGCCGGGGAGGCGGCGGGATCGCCGCCAATGGTGGAAGGCCTTACTCTCCCAGTACTTCTTCGATCTGCCCTACCTTCCGCGGTACTTTCCCGGCGGTCTTCTCCACCTGACCCTCCAACTCAAGCCCGGGGCTGTGGAGGAGGGGGCCGGCTTTCTCCTTGAGCGCACCGGTTACTTCGTGCAGCTTGCCTTGCACTTCATTCGTCGTGCCGTTCTTGATGGTTTTCTCCCCTATGATCAAACGTCGTGCCGGCGCGCCTCAGGCGGCCAGCTCCGTAAGCGGAGCCGCCTCACGAGCTGAGCCGGCAGCCTCCTGACAGGTAAGGCAGCGGTTTGCCCAGGGAATCGCCTCGAGGCGCCGGGGGGAGATGGCCTCTCCACAATCCACGCAAACGCCGTAGTTTTCGGAATCGATGCGGCCCAGGGCGGCTTCGATCAGCTTGAGCTGGAGGTACTCCAGCCGGTTGGGGCGGAGCGCGATGAATTGATCATGGAACACCGGCGCCAGGTCCTCAGGCGCCGCCGCTCCCGGACCGACCAGGGTGTCGAGCTTCATACGGCGGCTGGAGAGCAATTCCGATTTCTTAGCGAGCAAGATCCTCCGATAGCTCTCCCGGCCGATCCTCGAGCCACGCGCTTTCCTTCATACGCTGCACTCCGCTAGATAACAGGCCGGCGTCCCTGAATCAGGTTGATTGCGACGACTACCAAGGCGACTACCAGCAAGAGGTGTACCAGGCCACCCATGGTATAGGACGTGAGGACTCCCAGAGCCCACAAGAGAAACAGAATTACGCAGATGGTCCACAACATTTGCTTACTCTCCTTTGAAGTTTTCAACTATCGCCTGCGGGTGTGATAGTGGCGCCCGTTACGGGTGAAGCTGCGATCCCCCACTCTGATGCCGAGCGGCTGCTCGAGACGGAACGTCAACACCGATTCGGCGGGAACCCTCACCGCCCGGCCCTGCGTGAGGGCCTGCGTGCCAGCGCCCGCTCCCGCTCCCGCCGCCGCGCCGATGGCAGCGCCCCGACCTCCGCCGGCCAGCGCGCCAATAATGGCGCCTACTGCCGCACCGCCGCCGACAAACTCGGCGGTCCGCCGTTCTTCCCAAGGCCGTCCCGCTGTCCGCCACCCAGGCGGCTCGCGTCGGCGGTTACCGCATACTGCTGCCCGTTCACAGTGACCGATTCGAGATCGAGCGTCAGATCCCGATTCGAAGCCTTCGTTGCGATCAGCTCGGTGTTCGATCCGCGGGGGATGGCGATGCGGCCGCCGGCATCCGTCACGTCCTGGTCCACCACGCCGGTGAAGACGCGGCCGTCGCTCCGGTTGACATCGATGGTTTCGTTGGTCCGCACCGCAATGCGGGTTCCCGTGCCGATGGTTTCTCACTTGAGCGACCGCCAGAGTCGCCAGGGCGAATAGTCCTAACAGTTTTTTGATACTCTCCTTATCCCGTTACCGTCGCAGCGCTGCTCGCTGAAGCGGTCGCGCCTGCCGCGCGGCTCACGGCTTCTTATAGCGTCGGCCGCCACCCGTTATCGCCCGACGCGGTAAGCCGTTACGTCGCCCCACAACCCCACGGCCTGCAACACCCAAACCCCCACGGCCACGACCACGACGACGTTCAGAATGGTCTTGATGCTCGAAGCCATGGGGATGTAACGATTGATCAGCCACAACGCGACGCCGATCACGATCAATGCAAAGACCAAATTTATGAGTGGCATGTACGTATATTCCTCGAACCGAAGGGGGGCAATCTGTCGGCCAATCGTCGTGGCGTCATATGTCTGACTCTGGCGCACCATCCCGGGCGGGCTGTGGCGGGGTACGCGAACTGCGGATCACGAGGCCGTGACCGAGTGCAGGAAACTGACCGCACGGGGTCACGTGACCAAATTTGGTCAGTCATCGTAGTGCTCCGCAGGTGTGATTACGATAGCGTTTCTGCCAAAAGCATCCCGGCAAGTCGGAGAATTGGCTAATGGTGCCATCCCTAAATCTCAACCCGCTCGGATTTCATTGATCGACTGGGTGAGGGAATAGGGGTCCCGTGCGGTCCGTAGCCGGACAGCCGCAAACTGTCCCCTGGCTTGTGAAAAATGGATCGAGGGAACTGGAACTGAGTTCGGGGCGATCCTCAGCCACCCTTCCGAACCCATCCTGCTCGCAGACACCGACCGCCATTACATTGACGCCAGTTCCGGCGCCTCGAAGTTGTTGGGGGATCTCTAGAGATAAGATCATCGGCCGCTGCATCGATGACTTTGGCAGAGCCCGGCTTCCAGCCTCAGATTGAACAGCTTTGTCAGGACTTTCTGGCACAAGGCGAGCAGGAAGCACCTATCGGCCGGATGCGGTTGGCCACTGGAGTGCTTTGAAACAGTCCTGGAGAGTGGAACATGGGCCGGCTCTTGGCGATTTCACGTCTAGCCATTCCTTTCGTGCTGCTGGCTTCGATTTCGTACGGCTACTCGGTTCTGACCCACGAAGCCATCATTGACTCCCTTTGGGACACCTCCATCCGGAAGGTGCTGCTGGCCCGGTTTCCTGACGCGACGCCGGAGGCGCTGGAGCAGGCGCACGCCCATGCTTACGGAGGCTGCATCCTGCAGGACATGGGCTATTATCCGTTCAGCAGCCGCTTCTTCAGCGATCTTACGCATTACGTCCGCAGCGGGGACTTTATCGAGGCGCTAATCCGCGAGTCGCAGGACCTCAACGAATACGCGTTCGCGCTTGGGGCGCTGGCTCACTATGCCGCCGACAGCAACGGCCACCGCCTCGCCACCAATCGCGCCGTCCCGATGCTGTATCCCAAGCTGCGCCGGAAATTCGGAGCCGAGGTGACGTTTTGGGATGATCCACTTTCGCACCTCCGAACGGAATTCGCCTTCGACGTGATGCAGATCGCATCCGGACGATACGCCCCGGACCGCTATCGCAGCTTCATCGGCTTTCAAGTGTCAAAGGCGGCACTGGAGCGTGCGTTCCTGGACACGTACGGTATCGAGTTGAAGGACATTTTCGCGAAC
The DNA here is from genome assembly GCA_041482115.1 of Terriglobia bacterium. Classification (GTDB taxonomy): domain Bacteria; phylum Acidobacteriota; class Terriglobia; order Bryobacterales; family JACQDG01; genus JBGPDC01. Next base: position 32,406 of record JBGPDC010000023.1, read on the forward strand.
CTGAGCCTCGCGCTCGGCTCCTACCGCTACAGCGTCGGCTCGATCATTCCCGGCATGACGCGAGTGGCCTGGCGCCTCAAGAACGAAGAGCTCAAAAGGGAAATTCCCGGCGTCACGCGCAAGAAGTTTCTCTACAATCTCTCCCGCGCGAGCTATGAAAAGGAATGGGGCACGGAATACCACAAGCCCGGCCTTCGCACGCGGCTGGCGGCGCGCGTGCTGTCAATTGTTCCGAAGGCGGGACCGTTCAAGGCGCTCCCTTTTAGCACCGTGACTCCCGAGGTAGAACGGATGTTCATGCTCAGCTTTAACGCGACAGTCGACCGCTACCGGGCGCTGCTCGCGAGCCTCGACGCCGGTCCGCTTAAGCTGCCGAACGAGAATTTCGATGTCGGCAAAACTACGGGCGCCGGCCAATACCAGGGAACCGACGAGGCCTACGCGAAGCTGGTGAACAAGCTAGCGCATCGGCAGTTCGCCGGAATGCCGCCGGAGCTTCGCGAAGATATCCTGGCATTCTATAAGGACCCGCACGCGCCACTCCTGCCCGGCAAGAAAGAAAACGCCGAATGGGCCGTTCTACTCGAGCAGCTCGACCGGCTGAAGTCGGCCCCGGCGAGCGACTAAACTTCCTGACGCCGCTTGGTCACGTGACCGTATATCTGAAACAGATTGAGGCGGGTAGGACGGTGAAGAATATGGCGCGGAAACTGGGCGTGAGCGAGGCCACGCTGTACACCTGGAAAAGCAAGTACGGCGGGATGGAAGTGAACGAAGCGCGGCGGCTGAAGGAACTGGAAGACGAGAACCGCCGACACATGGTGGCCGACTTCAGCCTGGACAAGGAAGCGCTGAAGGCGGTGATCCGAAAAAACGGGTGGAGCTTGTAGGCCGGCGGCGGGAGGTGGCGTTCATGATGGGGGAGTTTCACTACTCGGAACGCGAAGCCTGCAAGCTCCTGGGGGTGGATCGGACCAGCTACCTTTATCAGCCGCGGCCGGATCACAACGCGGGGCTGCGGGTGGAGCTGCACGCCCTGGCGCGGTAACGGCGTTTGGGCGTGTTGCTGGAGAGGCGGGAGTGGAAGGCCAGCCCGCAGCGCGTGTATTGGGTCTACCGCGAGGGACATCTGGCCGTGCGAGGCTTGCGGCGTAAGCGCCGGGAAACGCTTCCCTGCGCCGGGCGAATCAGGAGTCGGCGATCGATTTTCTGGCCGACGGGCTGGCCAGCGGACGCGGTCTGCGGCTCTTGACGGTGGTGGACAGCTTCACGCGGCAGTGTCTGGCGATCGAGGTGGATACCAGTCTGTCTAGCCGGCGCGTAACCCGCGCTCTGGAATAGGTAGCGAGTCAGCGGGGCCGTCCGGAGGTGATTCGCTGCGACAACGGGCCGGAGTTCACGAGCCGCCCTTTTCTGGCGTGGTGCGGGGATCAAGGCATCCGACTCTTGCATATCCAGCCCGGGCGGCCCATGCAGAACGGGCACGTGGAAAGCTTCAACGGACGTTTGCGGAGAAATGCCTGAATCGCAGCTGGTTTATGACGCCGGGGGAGGCGAAGGACAAGCTCGAGCGCGGGCGGGAGGAATACAGCCGGGAGCGGCCGCACAGCAGCCTGGCCTACCGGACGCCGCAAGAATACGCCCGAGGGGGCTCCGAGCTCACCAGCGGGACGGTGGCTGCTGCCCTCCCGCCGGACCGCCCGTGCGAAGGGGTGGATCGGAGAACGGTACTCGCCGTCCGGGGTTCGCTGCCGCCGCGCCCGGAGGGCACCCCCTTGACCCCTCCGTGCCGTTCTGCAGCTGAGCTAGGTGCGACGGGCGGCTCCGGCGGGATGGCAGGAGGGAGTTAAACTAGACGGGTGTCTCAGTTATCACTGGTAGAAGAAATCGAGGCAGGTCAGCAGGGCCGCAGGTATTTCGACGGAAGGGAGGAGGCCAGAGGTCAATCCCCGAAATACGCGCGGGACAAGATCGCCCGCTGCCTGGCAGGATGTGCCGGGGTAAAAGTGGGCCACTGAGGTCCGGCCAACGGTACCGTCCCGACTTTGACCGAGAAATTACCAGGGTGAAAGATGTGCCCTGCAGCGTCCGAGCGATTCCTGCCTCTTGGCTTCGGAACCGTTTGGGAATGCTGGCGTTAATCGTTCCGCAACCGAACGGCCTGTGAATTGGTGGAGTCGGGTTCGAGCTGCACTTTGCACTAAGCGTAACCTGAGGTTGAGTGGAGTATTTCTAGGGCTGGACTTCGTCGAGTATGGATTCAAATGGGTGTATACTTTGAAGCGCCGGAAGGCTAAAAGACATTCCGGGAAACCTTCATCCTCAAAGGCAAGACCCATGGATTCGAAAAAATCTAATCGCAGGAGATTCCTAAAGAATAGCGCCGCCTTGGCCGGTCTGGCCGCGGGCGGCGGACGGCTGGCGAAAGCCCAGACACCCGCGACGCCCACCAAGAAAATCGAGGAGCTGATCGCCTATGGCGACCGCTCCCGTTTCGTCACCTCGATACGCAAGCCCGTGGCCGACCGGCACTCGCCGGACGAATTCGGGCTCACCTTTCACGTCTTGACCCCGCTGCAGGATTCGTTCGGGATTATCACGCCCTCTTCGCTCTTCTATACGGCGACACACCGGGGCGCCTTGGTTCCCGACATCGACCCCCGGGAGCATCGCCTCATGATCCACGGGATGGTGGACCGGCCGCTGGTTTTCACCATGGAGGAGTTGAAGCGTCTCCCCTACGTAACGCGCATCCACTTCATCGAGTGCCTGGGAAACCGGGCGCGGCCGACCCACAAGAACGTTCAGGAAACGCACGGACTGACGAGTTGCGCCGAATGGACCGGCGTGCCGCTGTCCTTGCTGCTCCAGGAGGCCGGCGTGCAAAGCGCGGCGTCTTGGATCGTGGCGGAAGGCGCGGAAGAAGTGAAGGGCGCGTCGAGCATCCCGCTCGCGAAGGCGATGGACGACTGTATGGTGTGCTACGCGCAAAATGGCGAGCCGATCCGTCCGCAGCAGGGCTTTCCCCTGCGGCTGATGGTTCCGGGCTTTGAAGGCATTTATCAGATCAAGTACCTGCGGCGCATCAAGGTCGTGGACCGCCACTACATGACCTATGACGACTACGGGCATATCAATCCGGACCCGAAAGTGGCCGCGTTAACGCACCAGATTGGCCCGAAATCAGTCATCACCTTTCCTTCCGGTGAGCACCGGCTGCCCGGCCCCGGCTTCTACGAAATCAGCGGCCTGGCGTGGTCCGGCGCGGGCGCTATCCGCAGTGTCGAGATATCCACCGACAACGGCCGGAGCTGGCAGAGTGCCGAACTGCGGACGCCGGCCTATCCCATGGCGCATGCCCGGTTTGGCTACCACTGGAACTGGGACGGCAAAGAGTGCGTGCTCCTGTCACGCTGCACCGACGAGCTGGGCACGGTGCAACCCACCCGAGCCGAGGTCTCGAAATACTGGAATAAACCCTTGGGCGGCAATGACCGGATTCCAGGCGCCGACAATAGTGTTCAACCGTGGAAAGTCGCCAGCGACGGGAGGGTTTCGAATGGGCTTTCCTAGGCTTCTTCTGGTTACGGCGGTCCTCGGGATTTGCCACACCGCCTGGACCCAGTCGCCCACCTATCGTCTCGGGAGGGCGCCGAGCGCCGCAGAAGTCCGCGCCTGGGATATCGCCATCAGCCCGACCGGAAAGGAGCTCCCGTCCGGGCACGGGACCGCCCAAGAAGGCGCCGTGCTCTATGTCAAGAAGGGGTGCGCGGCTTGCCACGGGGCCACCGGATCCGGAGCCCATGCTCCCACGTTAATCAGCAGGAAAGGCGCTCCGCTGTTCTCTTCTACGCCTTGTCTCGTCCCTTGCGTCAACGACTCCAACACGATGGGGGTTCACGCCCCCTTCGCGACGACCATATGGGATTACATCAACCGCGGTATGCCTCTGGGGCAAGAGGGGACGCTCACCCCTAATGAGGTGTACGCCCTCACCGCCTTCCTGCTGTACAAGCACGAGGTCATCAAGGAAGACGAGGTTATGGACGCCCAGAGTCTGCCGAAGGTCAAGATGCCGAATAGCAATGGATTTGCCCTGCCTCCGGACTGGAAGCCCCGGACGCCCAGGCTGCAGAGTTACCCGTAGTCCCTAGTCAATCTGAGCCGCGGGTCCAGAGGACACGCAGTTCCTATCACAGTAACGGGTTCGCGCAGGGGCGAGCACAAAGTTGCATCTGGATCACGGGCGACTTAGTGGATCTGGGTGCGCCCCCCCTTACCCCGGCCAGCCGGAACTGCTGCGTTCGAGGCGGCCCGAGGCAGCCATGGAGAAAACATCAGGCTTCAGCGGTCCACCCAGAGGCGGTCCGGTGTATACTGCCAACCGTCAGGGACCCCAAAAGCAAATTCCGGCTGAATACGCCGGATATCCTCGGCCAGGGAGGATTGGCGATGTACACCTCGTTCGTGGAACGCAGGGTTACCGCCCTGCCCACCTCGCTCCTCGCCGCTCTGATTCTTGTAGCGTCGATCTCTGCCCCAACTTTCGCCCAAACCGCTGCCACCCTGGTCGGTACCGTCACGGACTCAACTGGAGCCGTCGTCCCGAACGCCCAGGTGACGGTGGTTAACACCGAAACTTCGTTTCGCTCCGAAACGCTCACCAGCGCGGAAGGCAGCTACTACGTTCCGTATCTGAGCCCCGGCTCCTACCGGATCACTGTCGCAGCTTCCGGTTTTAAGCGCTCCGTTCACGACGGCGTCTCGGTCCGGACCGGCGAAACCCCGCGCCTCGACATCGTTCTGGAACTCGGCTCGACCACCGAATCCGTCATGGTGAGCGCTACCGGGCCTCTGCTCGCCACCGAAACGGCCGTCTCTGGTCAGATCCTCGAAGCGGGAGCGATTGAGAAGATTCCCCTCTTGCAGGGGCGCACCTCGCGGCTCATCTTCTACTTCCCAGGGGCCGTGGCCAGTAACGCCGGCACGCACATCCTCGGACAGCGCATGCGCGCCATCGGCTACTCCCTGGACGGCATGACGGGCAAGACGCCTGGCACCAACACCTGGGGTGACACCGACGCCATGATTCAGACCTCCCTCGAAGCCCTCGAGCAGGTCAAGGTAGTCACAGGCGGCATGTCTGCGGAGTTCGGTCACGCGGCCGGCGGCGGAATGAACGTAGTGTTCAAGTCCGGCACGAACTCGCTGCACGGCAGCTTTGATACGCGGATCATCACAGCCGAGCTGACTCACCGGGACTACCTCCAGCCGGCTCCTGAAACCGCGCCCACCTCCTACAAATGGATCGACGGCTCGTTCAGCGGTCCACTGCGCATTCCGAAGGTCTACAACGGCAAGGACCGGACGTTTTTCCTCTTCGGCTTTGGCGCCTTCTTGCAAAGCGGGGGCCAGCCGCAGATCTTTGCGACCGTGCCGACCGCCGACATGCTGAAGGGAGACTTCTCATTCGGCGGACAGGGCCTGCCCATCTATGACCCTTATTCCACCCGCCAGGACGCCACCGGAAAGTGGACCCGCGATCCGCTCCAGAACAACGTGATCCCAGCCAACCTCATCGATCCCGTGGTGAAGAACTTCCTGGCGAAAACGCCTTGGACGGAGCCCAACACCGCCGGAGTCTTCAGCCGCACCGGTCCGCAGCAGAACCGGACGGACACCCCGCCCAAACTGGTGCACCGTTACCGCTGGGACATCAAAATCGACCACCAGTTCTCGACGCAGCACAAGATCTTCGGCCGCTATTCGCACCAGCATGCGCCGGTCTTCTATAAGGGCGCCTGGAGTCCCGAGATCGCCTGGAAGGACATCGACAGCAACGCCCGGACCCCCACCGACAGCATCAACGGCGTCCTTTCGGACACCTACGTTTTTGGGCCGGCGCGCTTCAACGAGTTCCGGGTGGGGTATAACCGGCGAGCCTTCACGCAGGAGTCTCTGACCTACGGGCAAGACTGGGGCAAACAGTTGGGCATCCCCAATGTTTCCCCGCTGACGTTCCCCTTCTTCAACATTGGCTACGCGCTCGGCTCCCTCGGGCGCGCCTACCAGGTCGGGGAAGACCTTTCGATGCAGGACAACTTTACCCAGGTCGTGGGACGGCACACCTTCAAGATGGGGTACGAGCTACTCCGCACGCGCTACAACTCCGCGTCAGAAGCACTGCCCTCCGGTACTTACAATTTCAGCGGTACCGAGCTGCCGTTTACGCCCAATACCGGACAGACCTTCGCGTCGTTCCTGCTGGGCACAGTCGGCAGCGCCGTCTACACGCAGGATTTCGCCACCTGGCTGCCGCGCTGGTGGCAGCATTCGCTGTATTTCCAAGACGACTGGAAGCCGATACGCGGCCTGACCCTCAATCTGGGCGTGCGGTGGTCCTATGAATCGCCGTTCCAGACCAAGTACGGCCAGCAGTCCAGTTTTGATCCCACCGCGGCCGATCCGCTCACCGGCCGGCTCGGCGCCATTACGCACCCGCAGGGACTGCTCGCCAAACGGGACCTGAACAACTTCCAGCCGCGCCTCGGCCTCGCCTGGAACTTCCGGCCCCAGTGGGTGTTCCGCGGTTCCTTCGGCGTCCTCACACAGGATCTGACGGTCAACGGCGTGAACGAGAACTTCACCGACTATCTCGGGACGGCCAACGTCCAGTCGCCGGTGGGTGATCCCCGGCACGTCTTTCGGCTGTCGCAGGGCCCGCCTCCGATCCGGTACGCGGCCCAGGCCGACGGCAGCGTTCCGTTCGTGGGGTCGAACTTCAGTGCCCGCAACATCGACTGGTACGACCCGAACATGCGCATGCCATACATCCTGAGCTGGTCGGGCGGCTTCCAATACGAGTTCTCGCACAACTGGCTGCTCGAGACGTTGTACCAGGGTACGGCCGGTATTGGGCTGCTGAACAACTGGAACATCAACGCCATTCCACTCGACATCTCGAAAGATCCGGCCACGCTGAATCAGATCTTTCAGGCGCAGCAGAACTATAAACCTTACCCGCAATTCGGCAACGTCAATCACTATTCCAACTTCGGCCACACCACCTACCATGGCGGCACGCTGCGGGTGGAGCGGCGTTACACTGCCGGGCTTACGCTGATCGGTTCCTACACCTTCTCGAAGACCCTGAACGAGAATGACGCCGACGGCGCCGCCAGCGGCATCGACTACTACAACCGGCGGCTCGAAAAGGGTCGGGCCGCCTACGACATTCGGCATCACTACATGCACGTCCTAACCTACGAGTTGCCAGTGGGTAAAGACCGCCGCTTCATGAACCGGGGCGGCGTCCTGAACCATGTGCTGGGCGGCTGGGAGATCACCTGGACCCAGACCTTTGAATCCGGCCCGCCGGCCACGGTCACTTTCGCGGGGAGTCCCAACCGCTATTTGCCGGGGGCCTTGCGGCCAAATACGCTGGTGCCGATGGAGCAGGCCGTGGTTAGCAACTGGGAAATCGGACCCAACCGGTTCCCCACCTCCGCCCAGAATCCGTACCTGCTTTTCAGCGCCTTCGCCTACCCGGCGGCGTTCACTCCCGGTACGCTCGGAAGAAACACCTTCGAGGCTCCCGGCATGAACTGGATCCAGTTCGCGATGGCCAAGAGCTGGCGCCTCGGGGAGCGGGTGCGGTTTCTGGTGCGCGCGGAAGGCAACAACTGGCCGCTGAAGCAGCCGGAATTTGCGGCTCCGAATTCTACCTACAACATCAATAGCCCGCTGACCTTCGGCCGCTTCACCACTCTGCGAGGGCCTTTCGCCTCCATCGGAACCTCCCGCCCGCACATCATCATCGGTGGCCGGCTGGAGTTTTGAGCCCAAGGTAGGAGGCTTCCATCGTGCGCACCCCTCATTTGCTGATAAGGGCCGTAGCATTTCTCGCCCACGTTGGCGCTCAAACCAGCCTAAGAAGCGACCGCGCCGCCGAACCCGAACTGTTCCACCGGATGGCTCTGCGCCTTCGGCTCTGGGGGTTTACGCCACTTGAGACACGAGCATGCCTCGGAGGACCTTGCGCAGCAATCCGAAAGCGTTAGCCCGAACCTAACTTAATGGGAAGAGAGCGCAGGCGCATTCCATCCTGGCCAGGGGCGCTTCACTCCAACAAAGGCCGTATACACTTGCGCGGGCTAACCGGTCACTCTACTTTTCGCTTGCAACAAGGCGGCGGACCATACCTCCCGGATGGCCGACCATCCGGAAACAGTCGTGTGTTCTACTTCAAAAGCATTGCGTTCCTCGGCCAAGTGACAAAGGGCGGGCGTTTCAGGTGGAATGTTTGGCGCGAACCGGCGGATCAATCGTCCAAGCAGCCTCCCGCCTCATTTCTTTAACCCCCTGGTCCAGTTCAACACCACGGTAATGGGCGAGGCGGCGCTGTCGGGTTCCAAATTGAGCAGGAAGCGCTGGCCGTCCGGCGCCACGTCGTACTGCTGCATCCAGCCCGAATAGACTGTCGTGCCCCCCCTCCGTGCGAGCTTCGAACAGAGGCACGCCCGCTCCGAATTCAAGGGTGGAAGCGCCCCGCACCGGCACGGCCATCAGCTTGCGGTCCAGCCCGAGATAGAACAACTCTTTCCCGTCGCGGCGCCAGCGCGGCTGCACGCCGCCGTTGGTTGAAACCTGCCACTTGCCATTTCCGGCGGGAAAGCTCTGCACCCACACTTCATACCTCCCCGACTCGTTGGATGCGTACGCAATCCATCGGCTGTCATGAGAGAACTGGGCGTAGTAGTTGTTGGCCCCGTTTTCAACGAACGGAATGGGCTTGCGCTCCCCTAACATGGGGAGCACCCACAACTGGCGGTTTCCCTTGGCGTCCGGAACCGTGTAGACAAGAAACCGGCCGTCTGCCGACCAGTCCTGCGGGCTGACACTGACCGGGGATGGGAACAAATGCTCCTCGCTTCCCACGCCGCTCGAAAGCTTTTGGTAGATGTTGAACGGGCCGTCGCGGTTGGATTGGAAGATAATCTGTTTCCCGTCTGGCGACCAGCGCGGCATGATATCGATGGCGGGGTCGAATGTGAATCTCCGCGGCTCGCCCCGTGCCAGATCCAGCACCCAGACATCGTTGTTTCCGGTTTGCGGATCCCCTTGGTGGAAGGCGACTTGTTACGCGTCGGGCGAGAGTTCCGGACTATAGAACCTGCCTCTGGATCCGGCCGTTCCCAGCGGCTTCCCGCTCCTGTCGAACCACGCCATCTGGTTTAGCGCCGAGCCGCTTCGGTACGCCAGGATTCCGGACCCGGCGGTGGAAAATGCGGCGCGATTGCTCGGCTCGAACATCAGTCCTTCCGCGATCCGCATCGGATCGCCCCCCAACTCAGCCTTGCCGGCGTCGAAAGACTGCGCCATCAGTGATCCGTCGCGCACGAACAGCAAGAAGCCAGGAGCCGCGTACCACGCCTGCATATTCGTGTCGAGCAGGTGCCTGGTCTCTTTGGAGTCAAGCGAACCAACGGAGACGCCGCCGCCACGGCCCGCCTGCACGAAAGACAGAAAATGCCTGCCGTCGGGAAGGAACTGTGGCCACCGGTGCGAGCTCTCCTTGGGACCGAGGATGGTTACCGGCGTCGCGGCTCCCCCCGCGGCGGACACGCGAAACAGCCCCACGCCGGTGGACGGCGCAATCAGAATCACCCCGTCGCGGTTCCACGCGCCGCCCCGGCTGCTTGCCGAATCGGCGATGGCTTGCGGCGGCCCGCCCGCTGCGTCGACCTTCTTCAGCTTGCCCTGGGCGAAGAATCCGAGGGAGCGGCTGTCCGGGGCCCAAAAGGGTTGCACGGCGTCTTCCGTCCCGGCGAGCGGCTGCGAACTGGTCGCATCCAGCCGGCGCACCCACAACAGTTGCTTTCCACCCTCCGCTCTGGCCACGAACGCTAGCGTACGCCCGTCCGGCGAAATCGCGAAATCCAAGGGGCTCGACGTCTCCGGCGTCACCACCGAAAGCCGGTAGGTTTCCGCTGGCGCCGTTGCGTTCTGCCGCGAGTCGCGCAGAACCATCGCGACCGCCAAGGCCAGTACGAGCACTCCCGCCACAGCAATCCATGCTTTGTGGGGCAGCGCCAGGCGCTGCGCGGGCGCCACGGGCAGCGCCAACGCGCGCTTGATATCCCGCGCCGATTGCCACCTCTCCTCCGGATCCCTCTCCAGGCATGTCCGCAGCACGCCTTCAAGCGCTGGAGGCTCCACCGCCGCCCTCTCTTGCGGCGTTCCTTGATGCAAAGCCCGCTTGCCAGTCAGCATCTCGTACAGCACGCACCCGAACGAATAAATGTCGGACCGAGCGTCGCCCTGTTTGCTCTCCCACTGTTCCGGAGACATGTAGGCAGGCGTGCCCATCACCGTGCCCGCCACGGTCAAGGCCTGATCACCGGCGATCCGAGCCAGTCCGAAATCCAGCAGCTTGATCCCCTGCCGGGTGACCAGAATATTGGCGGGCTTCAGGTCCCGATGGGTGATGCCTTTGCGGTGCGCGGCATCCAGTGCTTCGCAAATCTGCGCCGCGTACTGCAGCGTTTGATCGAGCGGCAGTGGTCCCTTCAGCGGAGTACCTTCGACGTATTCCATCACCAGATAATCCGGGCCGACGTCGTAAATCTGGCAGATATTGGGATGGTTCAGCGCGGCGATGGCCTTGGCTTCGCGTTCGAAACGCTCCGAGAAATGCGCAGCGGAAACCTTAATGGCTACGTCGCGATTCAAACGCGGGTCTCTGGCGCGATAAACCTCACCCATGCCACCCGCCCCGATAGGCGCTAGGATCTCGTAAGGTCCGAGTTTGTCGCCTACAGAAAGCGGCATATGCAGAACTCAGCTAAGCTTACTCGATTATGGGAGCGGATAGCGCCCGGATCACTGGCGCCGCGGAAACAACCCAGCGGCTCGGTCACTGCGGGGGCCTCGGGGTTCTATCATCCATATACCCCTATCAGTATCCATAGCCATCCTGAATTTTTGCTATCAAAATCAATAACTTAGCGCTGCAGATTTGCGGCGGACTCAAGCCAGCGGGCCGGGACGCTTCAGGTAGCGGTCCACGAGCGCGTCGGCGGCGCGGTAGGCGAGGGCCAGGATGGTGAGGGTGGGGTTGCCCGAGGCGTTCTGGGGAAACGCCGAGCCGCCGATGACGAAGAGGTTCGGCGCCTGCCAGTGTTGCAGCCAGGGGTTGACGACGCTCGTCTCCGGCGAGACGCCCATGATCACGCCGCCCTGGATGTGGGTGCTTTGGTAATAGGTGACCGAGTAGCGGCGGCCCACGCCCCGCAAAGGACCGCCGATGGTGGCGCCCATCGCCTGGCCGAGTTTCTGTTCCACGCGCGTAGCCCAGGACGTTTGCTGGCGCTCGTGGTCGTTCCAATCGAGGGTCAGGCGCAGCAGCGAGTCGCCGAATTTATCGGCGTAGGTAGGTTCGAGGTCGAAGGGATGCCC
>JBGPDC010000024.1:0-40677 GCA_041482115.1 Terriglobia bacterium
CCTTTCTTATAAGACTAGAAACCTGGGGCGTTCCCGCGCCTTCCGTTGGTCGGCGATCAGCCCTCGTGGTCAGCCAGCCAATGAAAGTCCTCTTGACACGAGGCGGCCTTCTCATGGAAGCCGCGACCGTGAGGGAGCGGTCTTCCGCTAAACGCCCCTTGACTTCCCGGAACCGCGGTGTTCTGCTATACGACACATAGGCTGCGCTTGTTGGTCTAACGGCCGGGGCGCAGCGGAAGGAATGCCATGAAACCCTGGTTGCTTGCGGTTCTGTTGGTGGTTCCCCTGCTGGCGCGCGAACCTCTGGCGCAACGGATTGTCCATACGGACCCGGCCAAGTACCGGCCCTCCAAGGCGGTTCACGCCGGCGCCGGCCAGATGGATTTCATGGCCCTGTTCGACAGCCACTCGCTCGACACCAACCTGTACTTCCTGCATCGCGGCATCCTCGAGCCCAAGAGCGGCATCGGCCATCACTTCCACAATACCTGCGAGGAAATGTTCGTAATCTTCGACGGCGAGGCGCAATTCACGATCGACGGACGAACCTCGGTATTACAAGGACCTGCCGGAGCACCCTGCCGGCTGGGGCATTCGCACGCCATCTACAACCACACCGACCGTCCCGTGCAGTGGATGAACATCAACGTCTCGGCTCTCAAGGGCGAGTACGACGCCTTCGACCTCGGCGACTCCCGCGTGGACGCGCTGCTCGACCGGATACCGGTCTTCATGACCATGTACCTGAAGCGCGATCTGCTGCGGGCGGTGGAGAGCATGAACGGCGGGAAGGGAACTGCCCAGTACCGGCGGGCCCTGGGCCCCACCGTGTTCCAGAGCCCCTGGGCTTATGTGGACCACCTGTTGCTTCCGCCCGGGACCTCGAGCGGCCCCCACCTGCATCGCGGCGCGGCCGAGTTCTACTACGTCATGAACGGGGCCGGCTCGGTCACGGTTTCCGAGGGCCGCGCGGCAGCCGAGACCGCCGCGATTCGCGCCGGCGATGCCGTCCCGATCCAGCTCAGCGAGACGCACTCCTTCGCGAACACCGGAACCCAGCCCCTGGAATTCCTGATCGTCGGGGTTGCCCGCGAGAACAGCAAAGCGATGGACATCGTGGACGTTCGTTAGCTCTGCCGCAGCAGCCAGCGCACCGCGTTCTTCTGGAGCTTCTCGTACTCCGGATTCCACAGCGCCGTCATCACGTGCCCCGGCGCCAGGTAGCACACGCGCCCCTTGCCGTAATCGTAGGCCCAGCCGGCGGCGCACGACGCGCCCAAGTCCCGGTAGGTGAGTCCATCCTCGTTCACGCTCTGTAACAGCAAGTACTTGGGATCTTTCTGGTAAGTCATGAAGTGCTGCTCGTCGGTGACGACGAAGTCGCTGACCCCTCGCGTGATGGGATGGTCCTTGTTGACGACCTTCACCTTGAAAGGACGCAGCGGCGGATGCCCTTGCGTCACCGCCCCCAGCACGTCGCGGAAGTCGTCGTTGTGGGGGCTGATGTAGGTGACATTGTGGTAGAAGAGAGCGGCTCCGCCCCCGGCGACGAATTCCTTGACCGCTTTGCCCTGGGCTGGAGTGATCCAGTAGAGGGGTTGCGAGTCGATCTTGGGCACCGGAGGCTCGCTCACGATCGTCGTCCCGGGTCGCGCGTCGGCATAGCCCTCCGGCCACAGCATGCCGTCGCGCAGCATGATCAGCAGCTTGTAGCCGCGCAGTTCCTCGGCGTCCAGCCGCTTCACCTCGTCGCAGAAGTCGATGGACACCCCGAGGTCCTTGCCGAGGGTCTTGCCCAATCCGGTGCGGATGTAATCGCTATTGTGATAGCGGTCGCCGATCAGCGCGAAGGCCGTGCCTTTGTCCCGGCCATAGGCCAGCGAGGCCGAGAGCGCCAGGTTCCAGATAGCCGCCCGCCTGGTGATGTGCTTCATGATCCGACTCTCCTCACAGTCTATTTGATCAGTAAACTCAGCCGAAGGTTCTCCCCGAACGGACCGGTGCCTTGAATGTTGAGGCGGCCCGTGATGTCGATCCTGCTCTGTCCGGCCGTCACTTGCAGCGGCGTCCAGTCCGTACGCTGCAGGTACGGGAGAGGATTCTGGAGCGGGAGATCACCCAGACTCGTGCGCAAAACAACTCCCCCTGTGGATTGCGTCCCCGGGAGCCACGTAGCGGAGCCGGTATTGACCAGAGCCGGCGCGAGCTGGCACGTGCTGCCTGCCGGGACCGGGACCTGCGCGCCGTTTTCGACCCGGATGTCGAGCCCGGGGCATTGCACGTGAATTCCGGCGAATTCGGCGTTGGCATACTTCAGCGGGCCGGAGCCGGCGTACGGCACATTCCCCACTTGCAGCAGTGGCATCGTGGAGGTGTCGGTGCCGGTGCCTGCATCCCGCAGTGCAACCGGGCTGCCGGCTTGCCGCGCCATGACGTAGTCCTTCTGCCAGCGCAGGAACACGCCCACATCCCCACGGGCGTCGGCGTCGCGGTCGATGGTCAGCGTGACGGGATTGCCGGCGGGCGGAGCCGGCGGCGTGGCGCGGAAGGCAGCACCCCACTGGGCCAGGGTCTGGGCACAGGGGCGCGGCGTACCGTCGGGGTTTAAGATGCCGTAGTCGGATTGTTCGTCCACCCGCCAGCCGCCGGGCATCCACCAGACCGCAGCAGCGCTCGATCCGTCGTCGTTGACGAGCCGCATCACGGAGTCACAGATGGCGGCCTGAGTTGCCAGGCCTTTGCCGCTGGCGCCGACATTGATTCCGTATTCGGACCAGTAGAACGGCTTGCCTCCGGATCGGTAGCGGGCGTAGGCGGCGGCGAAGCCCAAGCCGCGGCCGTCGGGCCAAGGAGTGGGGATGAAGTAGGCGTGCGGCGAGAGGAAGTCGAGGTGAGCCGCGGCGGTGCCGGATTCGTAGTTCATCTGGCTTAGCATGAAGGTACCCGCTGCCGTCAACGAGTACTTGGCGTCCACCACGGCGCCGCCGCCGTTGCGGTAGCTCAGGAGAGTGCCGGGGGAGGCGCTGCGAATCGTTCGCGTGGCCGCGCCGAACGAGCGGCTCAGATAATCGTCGACGAAGCGCCGGTAGGCCGCCACCATCACGCGCCACGGGCCGTCGTTCTGAATCTGATTATCGAGCGGATTCGAGATCTGCCCGGCCGCGTCGCGAGGCGCGGTCAAGCCCCACAAGGTTTCGGCGTTGGCGAGGGTTCCGTATTGGTCGGTGATCCACGCGCGCCAGGCGCTGTCGAGGGGTAGGCGGTCGCTGTGGAGGCCCAGGAGCGGTTCCCAGAGCAAGTCATAGGCTAGGACCCGGTCGTGGCCCGGAAGAAAGGCTGCCCGGAGTATAGAACCGATATTGGGATTGATACCCAGAACACTGCCATGAGACAGAATCGCCGGCGGAGCGCCCCCCACGAAAGCGGAGATGAAGATGTTGGCCCAGAAACCGTGGCTGCGGCAACGATCGAGGAAATCCACCAGGGAGCGGGCCTGCTCGGGCCCGCCGTAGGGAGAATACTGGAAGCTGACGAGGTTGAAGTTGAGAGATGCCAGGAGGGAAAGATCCGCTTCGACGAGATCCGGGTCGTAGTTCTGAGGCAAGAGCCAGGATTGCGAGAACCGTGCGGGTTCGAGAGCGGCGGCGTAGCGCGGCCAGTAATTGACGCCTTGCAAAAACACGGCGCGGCCCCCTGCAGTCGAGAAGGATCCATTGGCGGCGACGATGCGCTGCTCCGGCTGGAAAGCCAGAGTCGGGTCGAAGACGCGAACGCGGCTCACAATCCGGTCCACTTCCTCGGCTCCGGTAACGAGGCTCTCACCCGATCGGCTTCGAAAAGGGAACCCCGCCCGGCGCTGGACCTCCTGGGTAGCGACGACGAGGCTGGCCGTGACCGTGTAGTCGCCGGACGGCAGTTTACCGAGGTCCGTAGCGGGGACACTTTGCAGTTCGCCCGCGGCCAGGCTGAGCATTGCCGTCGATTGGGCCGCCACCGTGCCGGCGGCATCCGCAATCGACCAAACCAGCCTGGCCTGTGCCGGGGATCGCGCCGGGTTGATTACGCGGGCTCCGACGACGACCTTTTCGGTGGGCAGTGTCACGATCTGGGTAGGGCCGGCATTCAGAAGATACAGACGATGGCGGGCGCCGCGGAGCAGAGCCACGAGCTGGGCGCGCTCTGGATCCTGGACCCGGGGCCACGGCAGCCAGATCGTGAGGGCTCCAGCGGTGGCAAAGGCGCCAAGTCCCGGCCCATTGACGTACCAGGTGGCGGCGGGCGCCTGCAGATCGCCGATAGCGCCGAAACGGCCATACGGGTCGGGTGTGGCGGAGAGGCCGCGCCCGCGGGTGATGGGGACGCGGACGGTCTGACCCCCACGTTGCGTGACGTATTGCTTGTACGCCGGCGAGAGAGTCTCCAGCACGGGGGCGGTGAACGATTCGAGAGCCGGCGCGATGGCGACGCCGATCGCGCTGAGGGCGAACTCCAGAGGACCTGGCTGCGCCTCCTGACCCGTGCTTACGCCGAAATAGAGCGCGCTGGCCTGCTCCGGCTCGAAGGCGGTACTGGCACGCGCGGGCACGGAGGGCCAGTAATGGAAGTCGGCGGGCAGCAGGATCTGCTTGGTCCATTGCGCGGTGAGGGGGACCGTCGCAATCCAACGTGACCCGTCGGTCTCGTCCCACTCGAAGAGCATAGACTGGCCTGGAGTGCCGCGGGTCCAAACGATCGTGGCCGACTGCCCCGCATCAAAGGCGGGCTTTGTCACCGGAGCCGCGAGCAGGAAGAATTGGCTGGCCGGGAGCTGGAGCTGGAAGTCCAGAGCCTTGGATTGCCCGTCCGGGCCCGTGATAGTGGTTCGTGTCACGGTCTGTGGCGTCTGGAAAAACTGGGACAGAGTCGCGGTCACCGGATCGAGAACCGTTTTTGCGGGGACCAGGGCCTCCCAGACGGGTGACCGGTCCAGCCACTGGCCGCCAGCGGTGCGAAAGAGCGGGGTGCGGAACGGCTGGCCGCCACTCGCCATCAGGCTTCCGCCGGCGGCCACGAAGGCCGTTATGGTCTGAAAGCTGGCCAGAGGCAGGCCCTCGAGGCTGGGGGCCGCCAGCAGCATGTCCGGCGCCGGAGCCGCCGCGGGCAGGTCCGCCGCGGAGACGGTGCTCACCTCGTAGCCGGCGTCCGTGAGCAGGCTGGTGAACTCGGTTACGCCGAGTATCCAGTTCGCATCACGCCAGGGTCCGGCGCCATCCAGCACGATGGCGCGCCCGGCAGCCGGTGTCTGCGCCGTGCACAGAGCAGCCGTGAGGGCGGCCAGAAGGAGCACGGGTGCTCGGGCCCAAAAGCGGCGGGACTGCCTGGTCCTCTCACGGTGCGCCAGCGTGAAGCTCACTGCCGCAGCAGCCACCGGACCGCGTTCTGCTGCAACTTCACGTATTCCGGATTCCACAGCACCGTTATCAGGTGACCCGGCGACATGTAGCAGACACGCCCCTTCCCGTAGTCGTAGGCCCAGCCCCCCGGCGCCGTCGCCCCCTGCTTCTCATACGTCAGGCCCTGCTCGTTCACCGTCTCGAGCAACATGTACTTCGGATCTTTGTCGTACTCCATGTAGTGCTGCTCGTCGGTGACGACAAAGTCGCGTACGCCCTTGGTGATCGGATGATTCGGGTTCTTCACCTTGACTTTGAAAGTTCGAATTGGCGGGTGACCCGCGTAGGCCGCCCCCAGCACGTGGCGAAAATCGGGGTCCGTGAGCCCCACGTGGGTGACATTGTGCAGGAGCAGCGCCCCACCTCCGTTCTCGACAAACCGCCGGACGGCCTTGCCCTGTTCCGGCTTCATCCAAAATTGCGGTTTGGCCGGGGCGGCCGGCACGGGCGGCTCGCTGATCATCTTCGGAGATCCCGAGCTGTGCCACCCGGCGTTCGAGCTCTCGTCCGGATAGCCGTCGGGCCAGATCATGCCGTCCCGCAGGATGATGAGCAGCTTGTAGCCGGCCAGCGTTTCCCCGGTGAGCTGTTGGGTTTCATCGCAGAAATCGATCGATATCCCGGTCCCCTTCGCCAGGGTCCGGCTCAACCCCGCACGGATGTAGTCCGAGTTGTGGTACCGGTCGCCGATCAGCGCGAAAGCGGTCGCTTTGGAAGCGCCCCGGCCCGCCAGCGGCGCGAGACCCGCCCCCGCGAGCGCAGTTACAAACGAACGACGCGAGATTCTCATGGCCGCCCCCTCAGCTCACATCGAAAAGCAGGACCGAGTAGTTCTTCGTCTTGAGCGTGTTCTCGATCGTCGGCCAGACCTTCTGGTGCGTATCCGTGGCCACCCATTTCTGCCGCTGCTCTTCATTTTGGAAGGAAATCATAAAGCGATAGTTGACCCCGGCGGGTGCCGCGCCCTGGATCGCCGACCGCAGCTTCATGACCTTCACATCGACAAATCCCGGCTGCTTCTGCGCCGCCGGACGAAAGACGGTCCGGAAGTTCTGCAGCATCTCTTTTTCCCGGGCCGGGTCGACCGCGAGGTCGACATAAAGCTCGATGCGAGGTCCCGTCTGGGCCACGGCCGCCGGGGCGAGGCCCGCCGCGACCATGGCTTTGAGATACGTTCTCCGCTTCATTTGTCCTGCCTCCTCTTATTGATAAAGCGCCGGCTTGCCCGCCACGGACAGCTTGACGCGATACAGGCCGGTCTGCGCCGTGATGTACAACGACTTGCCATCGTCGCCCCACCCGCAGTTGGCTGGGATCTCCCCCGGCTTGATCGTGCCCAGGTGCTTCCCGTCCGGCGAGAAAATCCAAACGCCGGCGGGACCGGCGCCGTAAACGTTCCCTAGCGAATCCACCTTCATCCCGTCCGGCAGGCCCTCTTCCTTTTCCGCCGTCACATCGGCGAACACGCGGCCATTGGCGAGGGCGCCGTTCGCCGCCACGTCGTACCGCATCCAGATCCGCCGCTTTTCATCCGAGTTGGAGACGTAGAGCACCTTCTCGTCCGGCGAAAACGCGATGCCGTTCGGTCGCGTGAGATCCCGGACCAGCAGCTCCACCTTGCCCCCCGCCAACCGGAAGACCCCGTTGAACGGCAGTTCCTTGGCCGGGTCCTCGTCCTGCTTGAGCAAGCCGTAGGGCGGATCGGTGAAGTAAAGCGAACCGTCGGACCGGTACACCAGGTCGTTCGGGCTGTTCAGCCGCTTGCCCTCGTAGCGGTCCACCACGGTCGTGATCTGCCGATCCTTGCCGATCCGGACAATGCGCCGGTTGCCGTGCTGGCACAGGAGCACCGCTCCCTCCTTGTCCGCGACCATGCCGTTCGGCCCGATATAGGACCCCGCCGGCGCGTCGTTCTTGTCATACCCGCCCGGCCGCAGAATCTCGGCCACCTTGCCGTCCGGGGACCATTGGCGCACCACGTTCCCCGTCACGTCGCTGAACCACAGCGCTCCCTCGGGACGCCACACCGGACCCTCGATGAACGCAAACCCTCCGCCGACCTTCTCGATCTGCGCGTCCCGCGGCACAATGGCATCCAGCGCCGGATCGAGCCGGGCGATGCTGCCGATGGCTTGAGCCGGTGCGGACTTCGCTTCCGGCGCCGGCGTGGGCGCGGTCGAACAACCTGCGGCGAGGACGATAGGGAGAAGCCAGGCAGCTTTCATGACGGCCCCAATATACACCAACTGAAACGTGTATACTACGCGTCCAGGGAGAACTCGATGAAACTCCTTCTGGCTTCCGGACTGGTGCTGGCGCTGGCTGCCCCCGCCGCGGCCCAGCTCGCCCCGCCCAACGCGGCGGGCATGACGATGGGTCACGTCCATCTGAATGTCCGGGACATCCCTGCGTACCGCAAGCTCTTCGTCGAGCAGTTCGGCGCCACCCTGGCCGGGCGGGACCGCCTCTTGGGCGTCAAGCTCCCCGGCATGCTCATCTTCTTCCGCCAGCAGGAGCCGGCCGGCGTCTCTGAAGGCACCGTGCTCGATCACTTCGGCCTCAAGGTTCCCAACCTGGCGGAGGTGCTCAAGCGCTGGCGCGCCGCCGGACTGCCGGTGCAGCGCGAGTTCACCGGAACCGAAGGTTTCCCGAATGCCTATATCATCGGCCCCGACGGTTTGAAGATCGAGTTGCAGCAAGACCCGGCCCTCCCGACGCCGGCCGCCAGCCACCATCTGCATTACTACCTGACCGATTCGGGCCCCATCCGAAGCTGGTATGTAACGACGCTCTCGCTCGCGGCCACCAAGCGCGGCACGCACCCAGTGACGGCCGATCTCCCGGGCATGAATCTTACCTTTCAGCCCTCCAAGACCCCCGGCGCCTTCCCCTCCAAAGGCCGGGTGCTCGATCACATCGGATTCGAGGTCAAGAACCTCGAGGCGTTCTGCAAGAAGCTCGAAGCGAACGGCGTGAAACTGGACGTCCCCTACCGCAAAGTCCCCGAGCTCGGACTCGCCATCGCGTTCCTCACCGACCCCCTGGGCGTCTACATCGAGCTGACCGAAGGTCTCGACAAATACTAGTGGCCTGTCGCAGGGAAAACGTTACTACTACCGCTCCCTTTGGTTGCGGCTCGGTACCGCCTTTCTGAGCCGCGCGCGTAGCAAGCGGTTTCGCGATGCTACCGAATTCATTGCGACAGGCCACTAGGGTATAATCCGGCAGGCCCGCCTACCCGGGCAGAAGCGGCCGGCCGATCGGACCAGACCAGGAGAACTGTCATGACCAAAAGAGAATTTCTCGTCGCAGGCGTCGGCGCCGGCTTGGCTCTGGCGGAAGCACGTGCCGCGTTGGCCCAGCAAGGGTCGTCCGGTGCGCCGCGCGCGGGCGGCGGGTCAAAGGCAAAAAAATCGGCCAAAAATCAGCACCTACCGACCCGGATAGCGAAAACCACCTTCCTGTTTAAGAGTCCCAGGAACCCCGGGAGCGGGCCCAACGGAATTGCCGTCGCGCCCGAGGGTCTGTGGATCGGCGAGCAAAAGCGCTCGGGCGCGCAGGCCGCCGCGGCGGGCTTGCCCGAGCCGAAAGACCTGTCGGAAGCCGCCTGGCTCGTCGACTGGAACGGCAAGGTTCTGAAAACCGTGACCACGCCCTCCCGCAACACCAGCGGCATGGCCTACGGAGGCGGGCACGTCTGGATGTGCGCCAATGCCGCGCCCCAGGGAATCTTTCAGATGGACATGAACTCCCGGGTCGTGAGCCATCGTCAGATCCCGCTCGGTCCGGCGAACGACGGCGGCGGCTGCCACGGCGCTTTGTGGCACGACGGCAAACTGTGGATCGCCTCGCTCCGCCTGCGTGGGGTTCTCCGCGTGGATCCCGTGACCTGGCAGCCGGAATTCCTGATCCCGTTCTACCAGGCTCCCGGCCGCGATCGGTACCACGGCATCGCCTGGGACAATGGCGCCATCTGGGTGATTACGGGAAACGACAGCAAGAACTACGCCGAAGGCCGTCCGGGCCTGGTCAAGCACGATGCCGCGACCGGCGAGGTGCTCGAGATCGCGGACTTCGCTCCCAACTCCGCGGACCCGCACGGCCTCGCCATGCACGATGGCGCGATGATTAGCTGCGATGCCGGCATCCACCCGGGATGGCCCCACAACGATAGCCCTACGAGCGGCTGGATCTTCCGGATCGACCTGGTCTGACGATCTTCGCGCAAACAGGCGCAGCGGGTCCCCGGGCAACGGTAGATATGCACAGGGAGCATAGGCCCCGCGTCGCCGGCAGGCCTGTCAACAATCAGGAAGCAGAGGGAAGGTTGAGCCGCTTTTCGATGTCAGTGACGCGGCGCTCGATAGAACCAAGGCGTTCCACAGTTGCGGCTCCTATGATCTCGGTCGCCGCAAGACGCTTCTGGTTGGATTCCGCGAAGTCGTAGAACGCTTTGAGGAGCCTCGTTTCGGTATCGTGCACCGCCTCAAGAACCCCGTCTTTGAGCGCTGTGAAGTCGGCTTTGCTCGCAGGAACGTGGCCGTCGTCCATCGGATTCTCCTTATCGAACTATAGCGCAAAGAGGAGACCCTGCTCGCTGCTCCATTTCCGGCAGTCTGAGGGATCAAGGCAACCGGGCGACCAAGGGCCTTCCTCCGGGAATGTTGCCAGTGTGGCAACAATTACATCCCGAGCATCCGGCCGACCAAAGATGTGCAAAAGCATTTTGACCTGGAGATGTTTGAGCTTAGAATCGAGGTATGGCGACGAGAACACGGAAGCAGCGGGAGCGACAGGAGTTGCTGTCGTATCGGGCGAAGGCAGGGCGCGTACTCTCAGCGCGTCTCTCCCAAGATGACGTGGGCTGGATAACAGACTACGAGGCCAGGGTACGGGAGACTTTCACGGCGATCTTTCAATTAGCCGGAGATCGCTTCCCGGATTGGACGCGGCTCATGCGGCGGTTTATAGAAACTGTCGGCACCGTTCTGAAGCATGGCCGCTCGCGATTCCGCGCTGTCGAGGAGGCACACAACGAGTTGTGCATCGCAGCCGCGATCCTTTCAAACGAAAGTATTCGGTTTGTGCGGCTTGAGTACGAGCCCCCGCTTCACGGCTGCGCTCAATCCATCGATTTCCGAGCCACGGCGGAACGTGGGCTAACCTTGTTCGTTGACGTGAAAACCATCAAGCCTGAAGCCAGGGATCGGTGGGATCAATACCAAAGGGCACTATACGAACGCTGGTTTCCGCCGAACGTCCACGTCATTGTCGAGAAAGAGTGGCTGGGCGGAGAGTTGTGGCACAACATGTTTGCGGCTCGCAGCAGAATGCTAGAATACACGCTCGAACTGGAAAAAAAGATTGCAGATGGGGGCCTGACGGGTCAGGAGGAGACGTTCTTCTTCCTGGCTCTTTGCGGTACAGGATTCCATTGGCGCGAAAGCCAACTCGAAGATTTTGTCGAGTTCTACCGCACCGGCGTTCACCGTACCGGTGATTCGTTCTCGAAGGTGGAAATCAAGCACATCGAGAAGAACAATCTCTCTTTCGACAGAACGATTTCGCGCTTTGCGTGCATGCGCCGCTCCCAGAATGACATTCATCTCAAGAGCGTGAATTGGAACGTCTAGCCGCCCAAGGATTCCCTCTTCAAGTGAAGCCCCCCGTTTTCTCCAACCGTTTTCCACCCAATCCTCCGCCGCTTCGTGTATACTTTCCCATTTCCGCCCAAAGGAGCGGACCCCATGAGCGATGTGACCGGAGCCGCCTTCAAAGACGAACTGCGTAGCGGCGTGCCCAAGATGGGCCTCTTCATCAACGCCCACAGCCCGACGCTGGTCGAGCAGTTAGCGCACAGTGGTTACGACTGGCTGCTGATCGACACCCAGCACGGCCCGATGGACCGCGAGAAACTCTCCACCATGGTTTGCGCCGTCGGCAGCGGCGGGGCCAAGTCCATGGTCCGCGTGGGCGGCTTCCATGACCGCAACGGCATCCAGCAGGCCCTCGACATCGGGGCCGACGGGGTTCTCATCCCTTACATCAATAGCGCCGCCGAGGCTCGCCAGGGCGTCAGTTGCGCCCGTTATCCCACCGTGGGCACGCGCTCCGTCTACTTCCCGCAGCGCAGCACCAACAAGGCCGGACTCCTCGGGTACGTCGGCAATGCCAACAAGAACATCATCGTCGCCCTCCAGGTGGAAACCGCCTCGTGCATCGAGCACATCGCGGAAATCGCCGCCGTACCGGGCGTCGACATCCTGTTCCTCGGGCAGAACGACCTCTGCATGTCCATGGGACTCTTCGAGAAGTACGAGTTCCCCCACATGTACACCTCGCCCGAGCTGCAAGCGGCGACCGACAAGCTCGTCGAGAACGCTCGCAAAAACAAGGTGATTCTCGGCATCTTCCTGTTCGGCACCTCGCGCGTCGGCGAATTCCTCGAGAAGGGGTTCACCTTCATCAGCATCGGCAATGACCTGCACCACGTGCTGACGCAGTCCACGACCCATGTGAAGGACCTCGAATCGATCGCTAAGGAGAAGGGCAAGCCCTGGTCCCGGCGGCCGACGGCGCTGATGTAGGGGGGTTGCTTCTGTAAGCCATTGATTATAATAGCTTTATACTCGGGCGCAAATCTGCGCCCGAGATTCTGGCGCTTGGCGCTGGTATAATCCGGGCAAGTTCATCGAGCCTACGAGGTTTGTCCATGCGCCGCATTCTAGCGATCGCCCTCTGGCTGGCGGTTTCCGCTGCTGCCCAGTCCCTGCCGCCGGGCGTACAGAAAGGCGTGTCCGTAGAGGGCATCACCGAATACACCTTCCCCAACGGACTGCGCGTCCTCCTCTTCCCCGATCCTTCCAATCCCAAAGTGACCGTGAACCTGACCTGCCTGGTCGGCTCCCGCCACGAGGGATACGGCGAGACCGGCATGGCGCACTTGCTCGAGCACCTGCTCTTCATCCAGACCACCACCGGCCGCGACATCAAGAAGGAGCTGACCGCGCACGGCGCCTCCTGGAACGGCACGACCTCCGACGACCGCACCAATTACTTCGAGACCGTCACCGCCACCGACGACAACCTGCGCTGGGCGCTCAGCCTCGAAGCCGACCGCCTGGTGCGCTCCAAGATGGAAAAGGCCCTGCTCGACACCGAGATGACCGTCGTCCGCAACGAGTTCGAGCGCGGCGAGAATAGCCCCGTGCGGGTCCTCGAAGAGCGCGTCCTTTCGACCGCCTACCTGTGGCACAACTACGGCAAATCGACCATCGGCTCGCGCGCCGATATCGAGAACGTCCCCATCGACCGCCTCGCCGCCTTCTATCGCAAGTACTACCAGCCGGACAACGCCGTGCTCGTCGTCGCCGGACAGTTCGACGAGGCCAAGGCGCTCGGCTACGTCGCCGAAACCTTCGGCAAGATCCCTCGCCCCGAGCGCAAGCTCGACCCGACCTACACGACCGAGCCCCCGCAGGATGGCGAGCGCTACGTCGCGCTGCGGCGCGTCGGCGACGGGCAGGCGGTGATGGTGGTCTACCACACCCCGGCCGCAGCCCATCCCGATTCGGCGGCTCTTGACGTACTGGCGGGCATCCTGAGCGGCGGCGGCGGCCGCGGCGGCGCTCCCACCGGACGCCTCTACAAAGCGCTGGTCGATAACAAGAAGGCCGTCTCGGTCCGGATGTCCTCGGAACAGATGCACGACCCTGGTGTCGCGGTGGCCCTGGCTCAACTGAGCAAGGAGCAGTCCCTCGCCGAGGCCCGCCGGGTCCTGATTGAAACCGTCGAGGGCCTGATCAAAGAGCCGCCGACGAAAGAGGAAGTCGCCCGCGCGAAGACGCGCCTCGCGCGGGCGATCGAGATGCGCCTCGCCAATTCGCAAGCCGTCGCCCTCAACCTCACCGAATGGGCCGCCATGGGCGACTGGCGCCTGCTGTTTCTGAACCGCGACCGCATCGGCAAGGTCACCCCCGACGACGTGGTCCGCGTTGCCAGGGCCTACTTCCTCGAATCCAACCGCACGGTGGGCGAGTTCGTGCCCACGCCCCAGCCCGAGCGCGCCGAAATCCCGGCCGCTCCCGATCTCGTGGCGCTCCTCAAGGATTACAAGGGCGGCCAGAACCTGGCGCAGGGCGAGGCCTTCGATCCCACACCCGCCAACGTCGAGAAGCGCGTCGTGCGCTCGAAGCTCGCCAACGGCATGAAGCTAGTCCTGCTGCCGCGCCAGACCCGGGGCGCGACCGTGTCGGCCATCGTCGAGCTGCACTTCGGCGATGAGAAGTCGCTGGCCGGCCAGAGCGCCACCGCGCAACTGGCCGGCAGCCTGTTGATGCGCGCCACCCGCACGAAATCGCGCCAGCAGATCCAGGATGAAATGGACCGCCTGAAGGCCCGCATCACCGTGACCGGCGGTGGCGGTGGTGGTGGCGGGCCGCGAGGCGGCCCGGCCACCGGCGGTGTCGCCGACGCGAGCGCCACGCTAGAAACCACCTCCGACAATCTGGTCGGGGCTTTGCGCCTGGCTGTCGAGCTGCTGCGCGAGCCGGCCTTTCCCGAGGCGGAGTTCGAGCAGGTCCGGCAGCAGCGCATCGCCGCGCTCGAAAACAGCCGCAGCGAGCCGCAGACCCTGGCCGCCCTCGAAGTGCAGCGCCGTTTGAGCCCGTTTCCGCGCGGCGATGCCCGCTATGTGGGCACCATCGACGAGCAGATCGCAGAGCTCCGCAAGGTCACCCTCGACGACGTGAAAACTTTCCACGCCCGTTTCTATGCCGCCTCGAACGGCGAGATGGTGGTGGCGGGCCAGTTCGAGCAGGCTGCAGCCCGGCAGGCCGCCGCGGAACTTCTAGGCGGCTGGACGAGCGCTCTTCCCTACCAGCGCCTGGTCACTCCTTACAAGAAAACAGAGGCGGCCAACCTGAAGATCGAGACCCCCGACAAGCAGAACGCGACCTTTGAGGCCGGCGTGCGGATCCAGATGTCCGACGAGTCGCCCGACTACCCGGCGCTGGTGCTCGCCAACTACATGTTTGGCGGCTCGCTCGGCTCGCGCATGCCCAACCGCATCCGCAACGTCGAGGGACTGAGCTACGGCGTCTCCTCCCGCTTCACCGCGCCGCCGCGCGGCGACGGCGCGCTCTTCGCTGCCGCCGCCATCAGCGCCCCGCAGAACACGCCGAAGGTGGAGGCCAGCTTCCAGGACGAGCTGGTTCGCACCCTGAAGGGTGGCTTCACGGCTGACGAAGTAACCGCCGCCAAGAAGGCTTTCGATGACCAGCGCCGCGTCGCGCGCTCCCAGGAGCAGGCCCTGCTTCGCAACCTCGCCACCCGCGAGCAGTCCGGCCGCACCATGAAATGGGACGAGGACCTGGACGCCAAGATCCAGGCCCTCACCCTCGACCAGATCAACGCCGCCTTCCGCCGCTACGTCGACCCCGCGGCGCTCACCATCGTCAAAGCCGGCGACTTTCAGAAAGCGGGCGCCTACCAGAAGTAGTGGCTCGCCGCCTCTCTGGCTTGACTTTAGCGCCGGTTTCCGATTAGGCTTTAGGCGGTGTTGAGGAGCGCTTGACAACCATGAACTGGACTCCGCTAAAGCCCCGTTTGACGCATCTCGGACTCCTTCTCGCCCTGCCCCTGGCGGCGAGCTCGGTCCGCATCATCCAGACGAACAGCGCCGGCGACAACGTCTCGATCATCGATCCGGCGACCAACAAGGTCGTAGGGGTCATCAACGGCATCGAGGTTGGCCACGGCGCCGCCGCCGCGCCGGACGGCAAGCGTTACTACATCAGCAATGAGGCGGAAAGCACCCTCGATGTGGTGGACTCCAAGAGCTTGAAGGTCACCAAGAGCATACCCCTCACCGGCCACCCCAACAACATCTCGATCAGCAAGGATGGACGGCGCGTCTATGTCGGCATTGCGGTGGCCCCGGGCGCAGTGGATGTCGTCGACACCGTTTCCATGGAGCGGGTCAAGAGCATCCCCGTCAAGGGAGCCGTGCACAACACCTACGTCACGCCCGACGGCAAGTACGTGGTCAGCGGCTCTATTCCCTCGAAGACCTTGACCGTGATCGACGCCGCGACCGAAGCGCCCGTCTGGTCGCTCCAGATGGATTTGGGTATCCGTCCGATGGCATTCGCATGGAATCCCGATGGATCGACCAAGTGGATCTTCGTCCAGCTTTCCGGCTTCAACGGATTTGCCGTGGTGGATTTCGCGACGCACAAGGAGATCCAGCGCATCAAGCTCCCGGATCTGCCTCCCGGGAAGGCTCCCTTCCCGGATGGCGGGAACGAGTCGCACGGTATGGCGGTCACCTCCGATGGCAAGATCCTGGTGGTCAATAGCCGGCTGAACAGCGCGCTCTACTCCTACTCGCTCCCGGACTTAAAGGTGCTGGGCAGCGCCGAGGTCGGGCGAGCCCCGGACTGGGTGACGCTCACCCCGGACGGCAAGACGGCCTACGTGGCCAACGCCGGATCGAACTCGGTATCCGTGGTCGACGTCAAGTCGATGAAAGAGATCACCCGCATTCCGGTCGGACAGGTTCCGAAGCGGAACATCACCGCTGTGCTCCCCTAGGGACCGGTGGTGGGGCGGTCCCCCCGGACCGCGGCCGACGCCCTCGTCGGCCTTTTTCGGACACCGGATCAAGCTGTGTACCAAGGAGACTTTTCCGTATGGTCGAACAGCCGGACCAGGGGTCCGGCGCGGACGAGGGCGTCCGCCCCACCAGGGAATTAGGCAGCGAACTTTTAACTCCGCACATACTTAGCGCGAACCGCCGCACACGGGTTGGTTGTATACTCACTCTCGGTTCTTCTTGAGAGGGGGTATACCGGCTATGCGGCTCATTCTCGCTCTGCTGCTCGCGGCCGCGGGCTTTGGGCAGCAGAACCCGTACGCGACGCCCGCGGATGTTTCCGCCGGCGCCAAGGCCTTCCGCTCGCACTGCGCGGAGTGCCACGGGACCAAGGCCGAAGGTGGACGCGGGCCGGCCCTGACGACGGGCGTCTTCTTTCACGGCAACACGGACGCCGAGCTCTTCAACAACATCTCCGGCGGGATTCCCGGCACCGCCATGCCCAGCCTGTTCTTCCCGCCCGAAGGCGTCTGGCAGATCGTTGCCTATGTGCGTACGCTGGGTGCGGCGGGCGCGGCCGAGCGGCCGTCGGGTGACGCGGCGCGCGGAGCGACCCTGTTCCGCGAGAAGGGCTGCGCCACCTGCCACCTGGTGCGCGGCGAGGGGGGCGTGCAACAGGGTCCGGATCTCACCTTCATCGGCTCGCAGCGCTCCGTCGAACATCTGCGGCGGGCGATCCTCGACCCCAACGCGGAAGTATCGCTCCAGTACCGGGTGGCCAGGATTGCTCTCACCAATGGCACAACCTATTCCGGCTTTCTCATGAACGAAGATACCTACACCGTGCAGGTTCTTGATTTCTCGAAGGGCCTCAAGTCGCTTTCGAAACGCGAGGTGCGCGCGCTCGACATCGACAAAAACTCGCTCATGCCTTCCTATAAGGACAAGCTGAGCCAAAGCGAAATGAACGATCTTTTAGCCTACTTATGGTCCCTGCGGCGGCAACCCGGGAGGTCGGAATGAACGGCGTGCGTCTGTTTCTCTCTGCGATGCTGGCCGCCGGCGCGGCTTACGGACAACTCACCTACGAGCGCCTGCTCAAAGCTGAGACCGAGCCGCAGAACTGGCTCACGTATTCCGGCTCGTATAAAGGCTGGCGCTACAGCCGCCTCGACCAGGTCAACCGGCAGAACGTCAAGAATCTGAAGCTCGCCTGGGCGTACCAGATGACGACGACGCACCGCATCGAGGCCACGCCCCTGGTGGTCGATGGCGTGATGTACGTCAGCGAGCCTCCCTCGAACGTCGCCGCCCTCGACGCCGCCACCGGCCGTCCCTTCTGGCGCTACCGCCGCAGCCTGCCGAGCAAAGTGGCCGTGTGCTGCGATGCCATCAATCGCGGCGTGGCCGTGCTGGGCGATCGGGTCTTCGTCGGAACCGTCGACGCGCATCTCGTGGCCCTCAACGCCAAGAACGGGGCCGTGCTGTGGGATGTCGAAGTGGCCGACTACAAAGCCGCCTACAGCGTGACTGTCGCGCCGCTGATCGTCAAAGACATGGTCATCACCGGCATCGCCGGCGGCGAATACGGCATCCGCGGCTTTCTCGATGCCTACGACGTCAAGACCGGCCAGCGCCGCTGGCGCTTCTGGACCATTCCCGGTCCCGGCGAGCCCGGCCACGACTCCTGGCGGGGCGAGGCTTGGAAGACCGGCGGAGGCTCCACCTGGGTGACGGGCTCGTATGATCCCGAGCTGAACCTGGTCATTTGGGGCGTCGGGAATCCCTCGCCGGACTGGAACGCCGATGTCCGCCCCGGCGACAACCTTTATAGCGATTCCGCCATCGCCCTCGACGCCGATACCGGCAAGCTGAAGTGGTATCACCAGTTTGTACCCCACGACTCGCACGACTGGGACGCCGTGCAGGTCCCCGTCCTCGTCGATTCCGAATGGCAGGGCAAGCCGCGCAAGCTGGTCTACTGGTCGCATCGCAGCGGCCTCTATGAAGTGCTCGACCGCGAGACCGGCCAGTTCCTGCTCGGCAAGCCTTTCGCGAAGATCACCTGGGCGACGGGCGTCGACGACCGTGGCCGCCCGATTCTCGTCCCCAACCAGGACCCTACCGAAGAAGGCGTCGTGGTGTGGCCCGGAGTGCAGGGCGCGACGAACTGGTACTCGCCTTCCTACAATCCGCAGAATGGTTTGCTTTACCTCAACGTGTGGGAGAGCGCCGGCTTCTACCAGAAGGGCGACGCCGAGTATAAGGCGGGGAACCTCTTCATAGGGAGTGTTCCGAAGATCGACATCGAGACGGACCCGGGTTACGGGGCGATCCGCGCGTACAATCCGAAGACGGGCAACAAGGTCTGGGAGTATAAGTTGCACGAGAAGCCCTGGTCGGGGGTGCTTTCGACGGCGGGCAAGGTGGTCTTCGCCGCGAGCGGTGGCTGGATCAGCCGCGAGGACCGCCAGGCCGGCGAGAGCTACTTCTTCGCCCTCGACGCCGATTCCGGCAAGGAGCTCTGGCGCATCAACCTCGGCGGCACCATGGCCTCGAACCCCATGACTTATTCGGTCAACGGCAAGCAGATGGTCACGATGGCCGCCGGCGGCGGCATCTTCACGTTCGCGCTGCCGTAGCGGCGCGTGGTCTGACCGACCGGGAACATAGGTAACACTTCTATCCGGGGACATAGGTAACACTTTTCAGGGTCGGTTCCGAGTCCCTTGGCGATTATAAGAGGAATCGTCGGGCGTGTGGGAATGTGGGAATCGCGCAGCGATTTCCAAGGGCGGTGGAAAGAGTGGAAATCCCGCTGTTGGATTTCCAGGCTTTCCACGGGCCGGCATTTCCACACGCTCGGGGTTCGGAGGGATTCCCAGCCGCCGGCGCAAGGCGACGCTCAAAGCGCGGTGAAACACGTGCTGAAAGGTGTCCAAAAAGCCGAGCGTCACCGGGCCGTAGAAAACCTCGAAGTAGCGCTCGTCCAAGGCGCGCAGGCCCAGCCACTCATAGGCGAAAACCTCGCTCACAAAGGTGCGCTGCCCTTTCCACTTCAGGCTGCCTTGTTGGGAAATGCGACGCAACACCACATCGTCGCCATAGTGTAGTTCCGGCACGCGGCGGGGCATCTCTCGGCTCGATGCCGTGTAGCAACTCGCCGGAGTTGCATCGTCCAGTGCCTCGTGCGGACGCTCGTGATTGTACTCGTGCTGGAAACGATCAAAGGCCTCCTGCTGCCGGCGCACGTTGCGCTGGGGCGGGGACAGCGTGGCCTGTTTGAGCGTGGAGTGCATGCGCTCATGCCGGCCGTTATCCTGCGGCGACGCCGGACGCGAGCGTTCGGGCACAATGCCCAGCTTCACCCAGCGCATCGAAACCCGGCTCAGCCCGCCCGGGGCGCGGCTGGCAAACGGGACGCCGTTATCGGTATGGATCACCAGCGGCAGTCCGTATTGGCGAAACGCGGCGTCGAAGATCGCGGCCACGTGGAGCGTGTCGGTGTGGGGCGTGATCTGGCAGCGCCGCAGGTAACGGCTATGCGCGTCGGTGATGGTGAGCGGATCGCAGCGCCTCCCGTCGCCGGTGCGGAACCAGCCTTTGAAATCGGCACACCAAGTCTGATTGGCCGCCTCGACGGCAGCGAACGGCTGAGCATAAGGCGGCGTGCGGACCCGCGGCTGGCGGCGGTGCGTTAGCCCCGCGCGCTTCAACACTTCGCCGATGGTGCTTTCGGCGGGCCAGGCCAGGTGGGGATGTGCGGAGGCCAGTTTGACTCGCAACTTTCGTGGGCCCCACTTCCAGCGCTGGCGCGCAGCGATGAGGTGCGCAATGACGTCGTCACTGAGCCGATGCGGCGAATGTTGTGGCGCGCGGCTGCGGTCGGCCAACCCGGCCACGCCTCCGGCCTCGTGGCGCTCCAGCCACTTGTAGATGGTCTTGCGCGCTACCCCATAGATCTCGGCCAAGGCCGAGATGCTTTCGCCATCGTTGTAATCCTGAATCAGTTGGACGCGAAGGTCCATCGTCTTGCTCTCTTTCCACGGCATCGCTTCTTAGCATGCCGTCGGAGAGCTCAGAACCCCTCAACCCCAATCCACTGTTACCCATGTCCCCGGATAGATCTGTCACCCATGTCCCCGGTTTGGACCTGGTCAAGACCGCTCCCTTACGGTCGCGGCTCTGTAACAGAGCTGCGCGCGTCAGTTGACGTCCGCCAGGTGACCGGCGACACCTCTGTTACCAGGAATACATACGAGAGAACGCCGAGGATCAGCACGCCACCCACTGCCGCAAAGGCCAGGAAAAACGAGCCGGTGCGGGCCACGATCCAGCCGGTGAGGGCGGGGGCCACCACGCCCGCCAGGTTGCCGAGCGCGTTCTGAAATCCAGTCCACCGTCCGGCGGCGACGGGTCCGGCGAGGGTCTGGGTGATGGCCCAGATGTTGGCCAGGAACAGTCCCAGGGAAAGACACGCACCGATCATCAAGGCCATCGAAATCCTGTTGCTTTCGACCAGGGCCGCGGGCACCAGCAGCAGGCAGCCCAACTGGCCCGCGATGGCGAAGAAGCGCCGCACCCGCGTGGGGGTCGAGCCGGCCGCGATCCAACGGTCGGAGGCCCAGCCTCCAAACAGCGATCCCAGCGCCAGGCTCGCGAAGGGGAACGAGCCGATCACCGCCATCCGGCTGAGCGAGTAGTGGCGCGCGTTCACCAGGTAGAAAGGCAGCCAGGCGATGAGGAAGTAGAGGGCGTAGTCGAGGGCGAACAGACCGATGAAGGTTCCCCAAAAGAGGCGCCGCCGGACGATTTCGAGCACTCCCGGCCCGCTCTGCCGGGCGACGCCCGCGGCGCGCTTCTGCTGGCGGGGCGTGGAGGCGAACCACAGCGGCAGCCACAGCATGGCGCCGAAACCCAGAATCAGGAAGAGCCAACGCCATCCATAGTGCGCGACGATCAGCCCGCCGATCAGGGTCCCCAGCGCCGGGCCGGCCTGCGATCCCGCGCCCACCAGAGCGTTGGCGAGGCCGCGCCGGCGCTCCGGAATCTCGCTGGCGATGATCCGGGAGTACGCGGGGTACGCGATCGACTCGCCCATCCCCAGCACGAGGCGCAATCCGAACAGCACGGCGAAGCTGCCTGCGAAGCCCGTCACCGCAGTCGCGCCCGACCAGAGTAAGAAGCCCACGCCGAACACGCGGTAGACGTCGAAGCGGTCCACCAGCCAGCCGGCGATTAACTGGAAGGAGGCGTAGGTCCAGAAGAAGGCGGAGAGCAGCAGGCCGAGTTTGGCCGGGTCGAGCGAGAGCTCCCGGGAGAGTTGCGGCGCCGCCACCGAGAGGTTGCCGCGGTCGATGTAGTTGATGCAGCAAGAGGTGGAGAGCAGCGCGAGCAGCCACCAGTTCGTTTGCGCCGCGCGTTCGGCCGGCTCGGTCGCCACCAGGGAACCCATGAGAAGCCACTCTAGTGGATTTCCGCGCGCGAGTCTACCGGCGCCGCTTCGGACCGCCCGCTCGTGTATCCTAAGATCGTATGGAGTTGATTTTCGAGGTTCGCGATGCGGAAGAAGGCGGTTTTTGGGCGCGAGCGCTGGAGCATGCCATCTTCACACAAGGCAACACCTGGGAGGAACTCCACGCCAACGTGATCGAAGCGGCGACTCTCCATTTTGAAGACGGCCCCGTGCAGCCTCGGCTCGTTCGAGTGCCGCGTGACTGTCGCACCCCCGCGGTAGAATAGCCTCCGAAATGCGGCATCAATGATGTTCCGGCGTCTCGCTCTCGGCTTGTCCCTTATCGCTTTGACGTCCGGGATCCTGCTGGTTTCCGATTGGCGGAGCCGCGTGGGAGCGAACGACCAGACTCCCCGCTCCGCGGCTGGACGCGTCTACAAGGTCGGCCTCGTTTACATCGGCCCCGATCCCGCGCTGGACCTGGCGATCCGGGGGCTATATGACGGGTTTCGCGAGCTGGGTTTGACGGAGGGCAAGAATCTGGAGCTGCGCCAGTCTCACGCCGCCGGCGAGTTGGGCAACATCCCGGCCGTCTTGCAGAGCCTCGACAACCAGGACGTCGACTTGATCCTGACCTTCACCACGCCGGTGCTCACCGCGGCCTGCCATACGGTCAAGAAAAAGCGGGTCGTCTTCACGCTGGTATCCGACCCGATCGCCGCAGGGGCGGGCGTCACGGATACCGACCATGTTCCGTTCGTTACTGGAGTCGGATCGTTCCCGCCTATCCCGGATATGATCGACCTCATCCGCGACGTCCTGCCGGGGGTGAAGTCGGTCGGCACGCTCTACAACAGCTCCGAGGCCAACTCCCGCAAGGTCGTGGGCGTGGGACGCGAGCTGTTTCCCAAGCAAGGCATTCGCCTCGAAGAGGTGACCGTCACCTCGAGCAACGAGGTGCAGCAGGCGGCCGAGGCGCTGGCTACCAGACGCATTCAGGCTCTGTGGATCTCCGGCGACAACACCGCCCTGGGGGCGTTCGAGGCGGTGGTGAGCGTCGCCCTCAGTCATAAGCTGCCGCTGTTCGCCGAGGATCCGGAATTCGTCCCGCGCGGCGCTCTCGCCGGCGTCGGGCTAGGCTCCTACGACAGTGGGTACTCGGGCGGCAAGCTCGCGGCCCGGGTGCTGCTCGGCGAGAATCCTCGGGACCTTCCATTCGAACATGTGACCAGGAAGAGTACGGTGGTCAACCAGGACATTGCGCGACGGTTCGGCATCACGTTTCCAGAGAAGGTGCTGCGAGCCGCGGCAGCGAATTGAAGTGCCGGAACAGGGACGCGGGCAGCGGGTCCGGCTGGAATAACTCCGGCGCCATCGTCGCGAGCGGGCTTGCGACCGCCGGGCGAAAGCTCAGCAGAGGCAGCACGTCATCGGCAGTGAGGCCCGGGGCGACTTCGGCCAGCTCAACGCCGGCCGGGGTCAGGCGGAAGACCGCGACTTCGGTCACGTAGAGGACTTCGTGGCCGGCGGCGAGCGCCCGGGGCCCGCTGAAAGTCACCTGGCGCACCTGCGGGACGAACTTGGGCGTGCCGGGGCTCGCGATGCGGACGCGGCCATCGGCCAGCTCCACGCGGGCGCGCGCGGCGAGGGTCCCGCAGAAAACCAGCTTGCGGGCCTTCTGGGAAATATCGACGAAGCCGCCGGTGCCGATGATCGCCGACTCAATACGGCTGACGTTCACGTTGCCGGCGGCGTCCACTTCGGCGAAGCCGAGCAGCGCGAGATCCACGCCGCGGCCGTGATAGAAGTCGAACTGGTGCCGGGTCTCGACCAGGGCCGTGCTGTTATACGACGCGCCGAAGTCGAGGCCCTCGGCCGGGATGCCGCCGATCTGGCCGTGCTCGACCGTCGGGGTGACGGCGCCGTCGAGCCCCTGCTCGCGGGCCACCTTCATGACGCCGTCCGGCATGCCGAAGCCGAGGTTGAGCACGGCGCCGGGGAACAATTCGAGCGAGGCGCGGCGGGCGATGACTTTGCGGAGCGTCAGCGGGAAGGGACCGAAGGCTTCCGGCGGCTTCCGGGCCGCGCCGCACAGCGCCGGATCGTAGTGGATCTGGAACGTCTGGCCCTGGCCGGGATCGACCACGACGTAATCGACGAAAGCGCCGGGCACGCGGACGGTCCGAGGGTCGAGGTCGTGCACCCCGGCCGTGCGTTTCACTTGCGCGATCGCGATGCCGCCGCAGGCCCGGGCGGCCAGGGCCATGGAGTACATCTCCCACGGGGCGACTTCCTCGTCCATGTTGAGGTTGCCATCGGGATCGGCCGCGGTGGCCCGGAGGAAGGCCACGTGGACCGGAAACGATTTGTAGAAGAGATACCGCTGGCCGTCGCGCTCGAAAGGCTCGATGAGGTCCTCGCGGGCGGCGGCGTTGAGCTTGCCGCCCTCCAGACGCGGATCGATGAAGGTGTCGAGGCCGATCGGGGAGATCCAGCCGGGGCTGCCGGCCGCAATCACGCTCAGGAGGTGCGTGATGATGCCGGACGGCAGATTATACGCCTCGATGCGATTTTCGGCGGCGAGGCGGGCCATCCCGGGCGACATGGACCAATGGCCGCCGATGACGCGGCGTACGAGGTCCGGGTCGGCGAGGTGCTCGAGACCCTTGTCCTTCTGGTTGCCGATGCCGAAGGGATGCACCAGGGTGAGGCCGCGCGGGGAGCCGGTCGAGCGAAAGCGGCGGCCGAGCGCAGCGAGCAACTGCTCGGCGACGGAGTGGCCCGAGCCCGAGCCGCCGATGACGATGGTCTGCCCGTCCTGGATCGAGCGGACCGCTTCGTCGGCGGAGACAACCGGCATCGCAGCAATATTAGATCAGAAGCGGCTGATGTCGCGCCCGAAGAGTTGCGACTTGATCCAGTCGAAGAGCACTTGCGCTTTCGCCCGGAGGGTCAACAGGCGGGTGAGGTAGGCCGAGCGCCAGAAGAGCCACGCGGCCCAGCCGGCGCCTTTGAAGTTGGGAAGATCGGCCAGCGCGCGGTTGCCGCCGAGGTACGCCAGCATGCCGAGGTTCCGGTAGCGGAAGGGCGGCACGGGGCGTCCGGCGGCGAGGCGGTGGAGGGCCCCGGCCAGGTACTCGCCCTGTTTCATAGCGACCTGGGCGGTGGCGGGGAGGTTCTCGCCGAGCAGGTTGGCGCAGTCGCCGAGCGCGTAGACATCGTGGCAGTCGAGGACCCGGAAGTAGTGGTCGGTGAGGAGACGGCCGCGGAGGTCCTTCTGGAACGGCAGGCCGCGGACGAACTCGGTGGGGCCGGTGCCCGCCGACCACACCAGCAGTCCAAAGGGCAAACGCTCGCCGCCTTGCAACTCGAGCGAGTCGCGCTCCACGCGCACCACCGGAGAGCGGGCGCGAACCTCGATGCGGTGGCGGTGGAACAGGTCCGTCGCGTAGTGACGCAGCTTGTCGTCGAACGCGGAGAGAATGTCCGGGCCGGCTTCGACGACCGTGATCTTCGCGAAATCGAGGAGGCCGGGGAAGTAGCGGCGGCCCTCCTCAAAGAGCAGGTCGTGCAGCTCGGCTGCGAACTCGACCCCGGTCGGACCGCCGCCGCAGACCACGAAGTGGACTCGCCGGGCGCGTTCCTCGGGCGAGAGGCCCGGCAGGGCGGCGGACTCGAGGCAGGCCAGCACCCTTTGCCGGATGCTGCGGGCGTCCTGCAATTCCTTGAGGAACAGAGCGTGCTCGGCCACGCCCGGAATTCCGAAGGTGTTGCCGGCGGCGCCCACGGCGATGACGAGGCGGTCGTAGTCCAGGGTGAATTCGATGTCCTCGCGGCAGACGACGCGGCGCAGGCTGGGGTCGAGGCCGGTGCACGCGGCCTGGTAGAAGCGCGCTCCCAAGTGACGGGCGGGTTCGATGATGCTGCGAAACTCGATGGTTCCGACCGTGGTGGAGGCGAGCAGCGGAGTGAACAGAAAGTGGTTGCGGGGGCTGACGACGGTGACCTCGTAGCGGCCGAAGTCGATCGACCGGACCAGGCGGAAGGCGGCGAAGCCGGTGCCGAGCACGAGCAGTCTGGTACGATCGGGCGGCATAAATATTCGATTGTGCCACCAAGCGGGAGGGAGCGGCGCCGATGGCGAAACGTTATTTCGATGCGATCGAGGCCGGCGAAGAGTACGTGACGCCGGGCATCACGGTGACCGAACACCACGTGATGGGTTTCGCCGGGCTTTCGATGGACTTCTTCGAGCTGCACACCAACGAGGAGTTCGCGCGGAAGACCCAGTTCGGCCGGCGCGTGGCGCATGGCCTGCTGGGGCTCGCGCTGGCCGACGGGCTGAAGAACCGCTCGGAGTTTCAGGTCCACGCCATCGCCTCGCTCGGCTGGACGTGGGAGTTTACCGGGCCGATCTTCCTGGATGACACCATCCACGTGCGGCTGCGGGTCGCGGAGAAGCGGGCGTCGCGGACGAAGCCCGACCGGGGCATCGTGGTGCTCGCGCTAGAGGTGGTGAACCAGCGCGGCGAGGTGGTGCAGAAGGGCGAAAACCGCCTGCTGGTCGAGCGCTCACGGTAGCGGCCGCGGCGTGTCGGGGGCCGAGGACGGGAGCTCGGGCATGGTCCGCCACTCGGCAGGCACTTCGCCGGTGAGTGACCGCAGGAAGGCGACGACGGCGTCCACGTCGGGGCGGCTCAGATTCGCGCCGAGCTGGTGCTCATCCATGGTCTCGACGGCCTCGGCCAGGGTCCAGACCGAGCCATCGTGGAAGTAGGGGTAGGTACGTTCCACGTTGCGCAGCAGCGGGGCCTTGAAGACGAACCGGTCGGCCGCGTCGTGGGTCACGGCGAAGCGGCCTTCGTCGGTGGTGTTCTCGTAGGGCCGCACGACACCCATCTTGGCGAAACGCGTTCCGCCCACGGTGGGGCCGTTATGGCAACCGGCACAGCCTTTCGTCAGGAAGACGCGGAGTCCTCGCTTCGCCTGGTCGGAGAGGGCGCTCTCGTCCCCCTGTAGATAGCGGTCGAAGGCGGAGTAGGTGACGAGCTGCCGCTCGAAATCGGCGATGGCCTGGGCCATGTTGTCGAAGCTGACCGGATCAGGATCGCCGGGGAACGATTCCTGGAAGAAGCGGCGGTAGGCCGGGATGGACTTCAGGCGGGCCACCACCAGCACGGGGTGGGGCATGGCCATTTCCTTGGGGTTGAGCACGGGTCCCTTGGCCTGCGCTTCGAGGTCGGGGGCGCGGCC
The DNA here is from genome assembly GCA_041482115.1 of Terriglobia bacterium. Classification (GTDB taxonomy): domain Bacteria; phylum Acidobacteriota; class Terriglobia; order Bryobacterales; family JACQDG01; genus JBGPDC01. Next base: position 26,735 of record JBGPDC010000024.1, read on the forward strand.
GTCCCAGAACTGGGCGGTCTGGACGGCGGCATGCAGCACTGTGGGGGCGTTGCGGGCGCCAGCCTGAAAGTTGTGGCCGAGCGAAGTGGTCCGGTTATCGACACCGGCGGTGGCCAGGTTGTGACAGGAGTTGCAACTGATCGTTTCGCTCGCCGAGAGGCGCGGCTCGAAGAACAGGCGGTGTCCCAGGCGAATCCGGCGGCCGAGGGGGGTATCGGGGCCCGGGACGGGCCGCGCCGGCAATTCACCCAAGCCGAACGCGGCACGGGCCTGGACGATGAGTTCGGCGGGCGGACCCGCCTGGGACTGACGGGAGTCGGTCTGGCGCCGGTTGCAGGCTACCAGGAGAACCAAAAAAACGAGGAAGACAAAAAAAATGAGGCGCCGTGCCCGCATGGCACACCTCCTATTTAAGATCTCTTAGTCTTATTATAGCCGCGGGGCCGGGATTCCGCAAGAGGCTGGACGGTTGCGTTAAGATAGCGCGACCGGATTTCACGTCCCCATGAAAGATTCTCCCGCCCTGACGGCACCCACCACCTACGCCGACCTGCCGCGCCGGCTGGGCGTGGTGGATGGAGCCGCCATTCTGGTGGGCGCCGTGATCGGCTCGGGCATCTTCATGGTGCCGAGCCTGATCGCCCGCCGGATTCCGGAGCCGGGGCTGGTGCTCGCGATCTGGTTCTTCTGCGGACTGCTGGTGATATGCGGGGGGCTGACCCTGGCGGAACTCGGGGCCATGCTGCCGCGCTCCGGTGGCGTCTATGTTTACGTCCGGGAAGCCTACGGACCTTTTTGGGGATTCCTCTACGGCTGGACCACCATGCTCGTGGTTATGCCAGGCGCGGTGGCCGCCCTGACCTCCACCTTTCTGCTCTACCTTAGCTTTTTCGTGCCGATGTCGTCCCAGGTACAAAAGGCCAGCGGCGTGGTCATGCTGATCCTCCTGGGGTGGGTGAACGCCCGGGGCATCCGCTGGGGCGCGCGGGTGCAGAACCTCTTCACGTTTTTGAAGGTCGCGGGTCTGGCTGGACTCGTCTTGCTGGCGGTGATTCTGCGGCCGGGGCCGGAGGGGACGCTGGTGCAGCATTTCACTCCGTTCTGGCCCGACCATTGGCGGCCCGGGATGCTCGGCACCATCGGGGTGGCGATGATCTCCGTCCTCTTCGCATACGAGGGCTGGCATTTCGTGGGGTTCGTCGCGGGCGAGATTCGCGAGCCGGAGAAGACTGTTCCACGGGCGATCTTCCTGGGCGTGGCCATCGTGATGACGGTCTATCTGGCTGCCAATGCGGCGTACATTTACGTGCTGAGCCCGATCGGGATTGCGGCCTCCGACCGGGTGGCGGCCGATGCGGCCAGCGCGATGATCGGTCCCCTGGGCGGCGCGCTGATCACGCTGGCGATCTTGTGCTCGACGTTCGGCGCGAGCAACGCCAACATTCTGGCGGGCCCGCGGGTGTTCTTCGCCATGGCGCGCGACGGCGTGTTTTTCAAGAGCCTGGCGGCGGTGCATCCGCGCTACGAGACGCCCTCCAACGCCATCTGGACGCTTTCGTTGTGGTCTGCCATGCTCACTCTGACCGGTGGCTACGAGCACCTCATCACCATGGCCACGTTTGCGAGCTGGGGGTTCTTTACGATGGCGATCGCCTCGATCCTGGTGCTGCGCCGCAAGCATCCGGAGTGGCCGCGGCCCTACCGGCTCGCGGGTTATCCGTTTACGGCGATTGTGTTCGTCGTGGTGGCCGGCGCCTTCGTGGTGAATACGCTGGTCGAAGCGCCGCGCAGCTCCATCTTCGGTTTGGCGATCGTGCTGGCGGGGGTGCCGGCGTACCTCTGGTGGAGGGCCCGCGGTGCCGCGTAGCGGGCTGCGCTGCTTCACGTGCCGCGCGGAGTTTCCGAACGGACTTTATCCCGCGGGATGCCTGCGCTGCGGCGAGGCGCTGGAGGTCGTGTATCAGTATCCGGGGTGGCTCACGGAGCCCGCGGGGCGCGGGGTGTGGCGCTTTTCACCGATGCTGCCGGTCGAGGACGCGCGCTTCCGGGTGAGCCTCGGTGAAGGCAACACGCCGCTGCTCGGGCTGCCGGCGGTTTCGGAGGCGGCGGGCCTCCCGCGGCTCTTCTTCAAGAACGAGACGGTCAATCCGACGTGGTCGTTCAAGGACCGCTTTCATGCGGTGAGCTTGGGCGTGGCGCGGAGTTTGGGCTACCGCAAGGTAGTCGCCTCGACTACCGGCAACCACGGCGTCTCGGCGGCCGCTTATGCCGCGGCGGCGGGGATGAAGTGCGTGGTCTTCTGCCATCCGGAGACTTCGCCGCTGCAGCAGCGGATGATCGCGCTCTACGGCGCGGTTCCGGTGGTGCTCGAGCGGCGGCAGGCGATGCTCGAAGCCATCGTCCGGGATTACGGCTACTGGGCGTCAACGACGATGGCGCCCTTGCCGGTGGCGTCCGCTTACGGCGTCGAGGGGTACAAGACGATCGCCTACGAGATCTGGGAGCAGTTCGGGCGGGTCCCGGACCATGTCGTCTGCCCGATCGCTGCCGGCGACGCGCTCTACGGTCCGTGGAAAGGGTTCTGCGAGTTGCGGCAGATGGGGCTCACTACCCGCGTGCCCGCCATGCACGGAGCACAGGCGGCGGGGTGCAATCCCTACGTGGAGTCCTTCCGCGAGCGGCGGGATCAGGTCGCGGTGACGGCGGCGCCGACCTCGATCGCCTTGTCGATTCGCGACGAGACCGGCGGCTGGCCGGCGCTCCAGGCGATCTACCACTCCGGGGGCAGCGCCCTCGAGGCGAGCGAGGATGAAATCCTCGATGCGGTGCGGCTGCTGGCGAGTAGTGGAATCCTGGTGGAGCCGGCTTCGGCGACGGCGCTGGCGTGCGCGAGGAAGGCGGCCTTCCGGCCGGACGAGACGGTCGTCGTGCTGCTGACGGGATCGGGCGCTAAGTGGCCGGAGGCGATGAACATGGTGAATTCGCAGCCGGTGCTCCAGAATCCGACGCTCGAGGAACTGGCGCCGCTGCTGTAGTACGCTCAGGACATGAACCCGTTTTCGGTCGTTCCGCAGAGCTGGTCGCCGGGCGACACCCGCGAGGTCGAGGTGCGCAAGATCGACCTGCAGATCGGCGTGGAGTACGATTCCTACCGGCGGGTCTACCGGGCCGACGGACGGGAGTGGGTCATCGCGGGCCAGATCTTCAAGGACGACGGCAAGAAGTATTACTTGCTGGAATGCGTGGGGTGAGGAACAGTGGTAGAGACCACGAGTTTCTCTAGTTCATCGAGGATCGCGTCCGCTTCGTAGACGCGTCCGGCCGCGATGTCGCGCTTCCCCTGTGCCACCGCCGCCGAGAGCTCTTTAGCCTCGGGAGGCCTGGATTTCGCCCGTGGTGCCATACTGTCCTGATTTCCGCCTTATCATGGCACAGAAGAGAACCACGTCGCATGCTGACCCGCCTCGCTCCCTGGCTGCCGCTGCCGGTCCTGTTCGCCACTTATCAAATGGCCGGCTGGATAGCGCGGTGGCTGGGACGTCCCTCGGCGAATGAACTGCTCCTCGCGTGGGACCGGCGGATCTTCGGAACCGATCCCGGGGTGTGGCTCGTCCAACACCTGCCGGTGACGGTACTGAATGGCATCGATCTCTTCTATTTCTCGTATTACGTATTGCTGATAGTGGCGCCCTGGGTCATCGCCCGGCGGCAAGGCCGCAGCGCCCTACGCGATTTATGGACTTCGGCGGGCATCACGTACTTCCTCTGCTACCTGTTGCTGCCGTGGTTTCCCTCGACACCGCCCCGGCTGCTGTTGAACGGCTTCGCGTACGGCGGGCCCGTTCACGCGCTCAACCTTTGGGTGCTGCGTCACTTCAGCATCGGGGCGAACGTCTTCCCGAGTCCGCACGTGGGGGCAGCCGTGTGCTTCGCCCTGTGCCATCTGCGGTATCACCGGGCAGGGTGGTGGTTTCTGGCCGTGGCCGCAGGGCTGGCGATTTCCACGGTCTCGGGCGGATACCATTACGGAGTCGATGCGCTAGCCGGCGCGGCGGTGGGCGTGGCTGGGGACCGGGTGGGCGTCAGGGTGTACCGCCGTTGGTCGTCCCCTGGAAGATGACGCCCTCGGCCGCCAGGCGGTCGAGAGTAATATTATCAAGACATAGTAGCGCGTGCAGGACGGCGCGGGTGTGCTGGCCGAGCACCGGGGCGGGGAAGCGGACTCGTCCGGGCGTGGCCGACATCTTGATGGGGAGTCCGGTGACCGGGGTCGGCCCGGCCGTCGGGTGCGGGAGCACGGGGAACATGTCGCGCGCGGCGGCCTGGGGATCGGCGCAAACCTCTGCGAGGGTACGGACCAGGGTGCAGGGAACGCCGGCCGCGCCGAGGCGGCGCAGCCACTCCTCGCTCGGCGCCGTCCGAAGCATCTCCGCCAGCAGCGGCTCGAGCACGGCGCGGTTCCGCACCCGTTCGGCGTTGCTGGCGAAGCGCGGGTCGGCCGCAAGGTCCGGACGCTCCAGGGCCCGGCAGAAAGCGTCCCACAGCTTCTCGCTGCCCACAGCGATGACGATGTCGCGATCCGCGGTAGCAAAGCCGCAATAGGGGACAATCTGGTCGAAGGCGGACCCCCTCGGGCCGGGCACCACCCCGGACCCGAGGTAGCGCCCGAAGTTCGACACCATGGCCGAGATCATGGAATCGAACATGGCGACGTCGAGATACTGGCCCGCGCCGGTGGCGTCGCGCGCGCGCAGGGCGATGAGGATCCCGATCGCGGCGGACATCCCGCTCGTAATGTCCGCGACGGAGTGGCCGCAGCGCACCAGGGGGCCTCCCGGAGGGCCGGTGATGCTCATCAGGCCGCTTGCGGCTTGCAGGATCAGGTCCATGGCGGGTAGGTCGCGCGAAGGGCCGTCCTGCCCGTAACCGCTGATGGAGCAGTAGATCAGGCGGGGATTGCGCCGCCGCGCCGTCTCCCAGCCGAGGCCCAGGCGCTCGGGCGTGCCGGGACGGAAGTTCTCGATCACGACATCCACCTTTTCCATGAGGCGCAGGCACAGCTCGCGGCCCTCGGGATGCTTCAGGTCGAGGCACAGGCCGAGCTTGTTGGGGTGGAGCGCGACGAAATAGGAGGCTTGATCGCCAGCGAAGGGCGGCCCCCAGCCGCGTCCCATATCGCCCGCTTCCGGCGGCTCGAGCTTGTAGACCCGCGCGCCGTAGTCCGCCAGCAGCAGCGTGCAGTAGGGACCGGCCAGCGCGTGCGACAGGTCGAGCACCTTGACGTCTTCGAGCGGATAGAGCATGCCTTTCGCATGATACCGTGGAGACTGTGAGGAGCACGAAGATCGTCTGCACGCTGGGGCCAAAAACAAACACCCCAGAAATGATCGGAGAATTACTCGACGCCGGCATGGATGTGGTGCGCCTGAACTTTTCGCACGGCAGCTACGAGAAGAAAGCGCGGCTGATCGGGCTGGTGCGTGAGCTGGCCGACGCCCGGGGACGCTTTGTCCCCATCATCGCCGATTTGCAGGGACCCAAGATTCGCACCGGGCCGCTCGCGGGCGGGCGCGAGGTGGCGCTCGCAGAGGGCAGCACCGTAAAACTCGTCGGGGACGACGGGGTTAGCACCGCGCGGCGCATCACGGCCGACTATCCGCAGCTTGCCGAGGAGGTGAGCCCCGGCCAGCGGATACTCCTGGCCGACGGCGCGATTGAGCTGCAAGTGACCGGCTGCACCGGGCCGGAAGTGACTTGCCGGGTCGTGCATGGCGGGCTGCTCGGAGAGCACAAAGGCATTAACGTGCCTGGGGCCGCGCTCTCCGTTCCATCCATCACGGAAAAAGACAAGGCCGATCTGAAGTTTGCGCTCGAGCACCACGCGGATTTCATCGCGCTATCGTTTGTGCGCGAGCCGCAGGACGTGCGCCGCGCCCGCGCGCTGGTAAAGGCCAGCGGGGCGACGACGCCCCTTATAGCCAAGCTCGAGAAGCCACAGGCTCTCGACCATCTGGACGAGATCCTGGCCGAGGCGGATGCCGTGATGGTGGCCCGGGGCGACCTGGGGGTGGAACTTTCGCCGGCCCAGGTGCCGGTCGAGCAGAAGCGGATCATCGCGCGGGCGGGGTTGCTGCGCAAGCCGGTCATTACCGCGACGCAGATGCTGGAGTCGATGCTCTCGAGCCCGCGTCCCACCCGCGCCGAGGCGAGCGATGTGGCCAACGCGGTCTTCGATGGCTCGGATGCACTGATGCTTTCGGGGGAGACGGCCATCGGGGAGTATCCTCTCGAAGCGGTCCGGATGATGGCCCAAATCATCGAGCGGGCCGAAGCTTCCGAGGTGTGGCGGGCGCCGGTGCCGCACGACACGGGCCGTATGGAGACCTCCGACGCCGTGGCCGAGACCGCGGTGTCGCTCTCCGCCAAGCTGGGGGTCAAGGTGCTGACCGTTTACACCGAGAGCGGCTACACGGCGGGGCTGGTCTCGAAACACCGTCCGGCTTGTCCGATCGTGGGATTGTCCCGGCACCGCGAGATCTGCCTGCGCATGGGGCTGCTGTGGGGCGTGCGCCCGCGCCTGGTGGTCCAGCTCGCCGACCTGGATGCCCTGGTGCTCGAAGCCGAGGCGTTGCTGCTGGCCGAGCACATGGTCGAGCCCGGGGACTGGATTTGCCTCGTGGCGGGGACGCCCTTCTCTGTGCGCGGCAAGACAGATCTCATCAAGCTGCACCGCATCGGTGGCTCGGGTCCGTGAGCGGCTTGGTACACTGACGGCTAATGAAGACAGTCTTGCTGTGGGCCATCGCGCTGGTCTCGCTCCCGGCGCTCGCGCAGAATCCAGGCGTCATCACCACCATTGCGGGTACCGGCGTGGAAGGTTACAACGGCGACAACAAGCCCGCCGCGCAGGCGCAGCTCGACTGGAGCACGGCCGAGGATGACGATCAAGGGAACGTCTACTACGATTATGCGCATCCCGCCGTCGATAAGGACGGCAACATCTACATCCCGGACAAGGCGAACTTCCGGATACGGAAGATTGACCGGAGCGGTATTATCACGACCGTGGCCGGCAACGGCACGGAAGGCCCCAGCGGCAACAATGGGCCGGCCACGCAGGCCCAGTTGGACTTTCCGGCGTCGGTGGCGTTTGACGCGGCCGGCAACTTCTACATCGTCGACGAGTTCAACAACCGCGTTCGGAAAGTATCGCCCGCCGGGATCATCACCAACGTGGTGGGGGTCGCCTACTCCGGGCAGTGCGACCTGGGCGGCAACGGAGGCCCGGCGGCGCTGGCCCAACTGTGCCTGCCGGGTGGTCTCGCGATAGGACCGGACGGCTCCCTTTATATCTCCGACACGTTCAATCAGCAGGTGCGGCGGGTGTCTCCGAATGGCGTCATCACGGCCTTCGCCGGGCTTGGTTTCGACAACACCGACCAGGCCTTCGGTGGTGATGGTGGCCCGGCGGCGGAGGCGTCCTTGTTTCAGCCGGCGGGCCTCGCCTTCGACAGCAACGGCAACCTGTATATTGCCGACGAATACAATAATCGCATCCGCAAAGTGGCACCGGGTGGGATTATCACCACGATAGCCGGCAACGGCGACGCGGGTTTTGCCGGGGAGGGCCAGCCGGCCACCAGCGCCACGCTGAACCATCCGACCGATGTGGCGGTGGACGCCGCGGGCAATCTCTACATCGCCGATCAATACAACAACCGCGTGCGCAAGGTGACTCCCGGCGGGATCATCAGCACGGTGGCCGGCAACGGCATCCACGGTTACGGCGGCGACGGCGGACCGCCGCTCCAGGCGGCTCTCGACTACCCGAGCGGGGTCACGTTTGACCTGTCCGGGAACCTGCTCATCGTGGACCACCACAACATGCGGCTGCGCCGGGTGGTGTTCAATCCGCCCGCCCTCGCCGGTGCTCCGGCGCGGTTCGACTTCGCGGCGACCGCCGGCGGCGCGGACCCGGCCGTGCAGACCTTCGCTCTGACCAACGCCGGCGCCGGTCTGCTCAACTTCACCATCGCGTCCGACAGTACCTGGCTCTCCGCCACGCCGGTCTCCGGTTCGCTCACTGGCACTGCGACGACCGTGACGGTGCGGGCGGCGATCGCGAGCCTGCGGGAAGGGCAGTATACCGGAAACCTCACCCTCAACTCGGCCGAGGCGGCCAACAGCCCGCAGATCATCGTGGTCAGCCTGACCGTGCGTCCGGCCGCGGCGCCGTCCCCGGCCTTTACGGCGGCGGGGGTAGTGCACGCCGCGAGCTTCGTGGCCGGGCCGGTCGCGCCGGGGGAGATCGTCACGATCTTTGGGAGCAATGTGGGACCCGCGACGAGTGTCGGGGCGGCCCTTGATCCCGCGACGAACCGCCTGGCGGCCACGCGCGGCGGCGTTACGGTGCTGTTCAACGACATTCCTGGCGCGCCCTTTTACGTGCAGCGCGATCAGATCAACGTGCAAGCGCCGTATGAGCTGGCCGGCCAGACTTCCGCGCGGATCGTGGTCCGTTACCTGGACGGTGCGAGCGCCCCCGTCACGGTGCCGGTGGCGGCCGCGGCCCCGGGGATCTTCACAGCGAGTAGTGGCCGAGGCCAAGCTGCGCTGCTCAACCAGGACTTCTCATTCAATTCGGCGACTAATCCGGCCGCACTGGGCAGCGTGATCCAGATTTATCTGACCGGGCAAGGCGCTACGAACCCGCTGGTTCTGACCGGACAGTTGCCCACCGCGCCGTTCCCCGTCCCCGCGCTGCCGGTGACCGTATCCATTGGCGGTCGGCCCGCCCCAACGAAGTTTGTGGGCCTGGCCCCCGGTTTCGCCGGATTGCTGCAGGTCAATGCCGTCGTTCCGGACGACGTCGTGCCTGGCGATAATGTGGCCCTTACCGTCGCCGTCGGCGACGCCAGCACCCAGACGGGGGTCACGATCGCGGTGCGGCGGCCCGCCACCTCCCAATCTTTGAGTCCCTGAGTATTACTTATGACTTTGCGTATTCTTCTTGCTCTTTTACTCCTGCTCGCGCCGGCCTTCGGCCAGACGGCGGGGACGATTTCGACCGTGGCGGGCACGGGCGTGGCCGGATTCAACGGCGACGACATGCCAGCCATCCAAGCCTCCTTAAACTTCGGCATCGGTGATGTCAGCGTGGATGAAGAGGACATCATTCACATCACGGTCGATGCGGCCGGCAATCTCTATCTTCCCGACCGCGACAATCATCGCATCCGCAAAGTGGATACGGGCGGCAAGATTACGACAGTGGCCGGCAACGGTACCTACGACTTCAAGGGTGACGGCGGACCCGCGACCAGCGCGAGTCTGGCCTGGGCGTCGTCGGTCAAGCTGGACGCCGCCGGCAACCTGGTCATCGCCGATCAGCAGAACAACGCCGTGCGGCGGGTGGGCTCCGACGGCGTGATCCGGACGATCGCCGGCGCCCCTCCGAATTTTGGTTTCGCCGGCAACGGAGGGCCGGCCACGCGGGCGCTGATGGACTATCCCACCGATGTGGCCTTTGACACTGCCGGCAATATGTACATCGCCGACCAGTTCAATAGCTGGATCCGGCGGGTTTCGACCGATGGCGTCATGTCTGTGTTCGCCGGCGACGTGGCCCAACCAAACGTTTATGCTTTCAGCGGTGACGGAGGCCCCGCCAACAAGGCGACTCTGGACTTTCCCGCTGGTGTCGCCGTCGATCGCTCCTCCGGCAATGTTTATTTCGCCGACCAGTTCAACCACCGCATCCGGCGAGTCCTGCCCGATGGCACGATCGCCACGGTCGCCGGCAGCGGGAGGGCCGGCGGCACGGGTGGGGGCTACGCGGGAGACGGCGGACAAGCCACCAGCGCCTTGCTGAACTTCCCGGTCGACGTGGCCGTGGATGGCTTTGGCAACCTGTTCATTGCCGATCAGAAGAATGACCGGATCCGCATGGTTTCGACCAGCGGGATCATCACTACGGTAGCCGGCAGCGGCCAAAAGGGCTTTTCCGGCGACGGCGGACCGGCTACGCAGGCCTCCCTGGACGGGCCTAGCGGCGTGGCCCTCGACGCCTCCGGCAATCTCTACATCGTCGACCACTACAACAACCGGATCCGCAAGGTCACCTTCGCCCCCACGGCGGCGTTTCCCGCCAACGGCGTCACCAGCGCCGCGAGTTTCCTGCCGGGGCACGTGGCGCCCGGCCAGATTATCTCGATTTTTGGTGTGAACCTCGGCCCGGCCACCGGTGTTTCGGCCGCCCTCGACCCGGCTACCGGGAAGCTCGCGACGACGCTCGGCGATACGACGGTGCTGTTCAACAACATTCCGGGGCCGCTGTTCTTCGTCCGCCAGGACCAGATCAACGTGCAAGTGCCCTATGAGGTCAGCCTCGCGGGCAACGCGCAGATTGTGGTGCGGTCCAAGGTAGGCACGAGCTCGGCAGTCCTCATTCCCACTGGTCCTTCCGCGCCGGGCATCTTCACGGTCGGCGGGGGCCGCGGCCAGGCCGCGCTGCTGAACCAGGATTCGACGGTCAACTCGGCCACGAACCCGGCCGATCGCGGCACCGTGGTCCAGATCTTCATGACCGGCCAGGGGGCGGTCTCACCGGCGGTGGCGACGGGTGCGCTCGCCCCCACCCAGCCTCCTTTCGCCTTGGCGAGCCTGCCGGTCGCGGTGACGATCGGTGGCAAAACCGCCACGGTACAGTTTTCCGGCCTCGCCCCCGGCTTCGTGGGACTCCTGCAGGTGAACGCTACCGTGCCGCAGGATGTGACCCCGGGCGCGGCGGTGGACCTTTCCGTGAAGGTCGGAGACATCGCCAGCCAGGGCGCCGTGACCTTGGCCGTCCGCTAGTGTCCTCAACTTGGAAGTACTACAAGGTGTGGGGCGGGCGCCCACGCCCGCGCCGGACCCCCTGGTCCGGCTCTGCCAACGCCGTATCCTAATAGAGAAGGAGTCGCTCCGCTGCCCGAGCAGCCCCTCACACCGCGCCAGCGGGAAGCCGTCGAAAGCTGGAAGCGCGGCGATGTCTGCGTGGTGGCCGGACCCGGCTCCGGCAAGACGCGCGTCCTGGTCGAGCGTTTCCATTGGCTGGTCGAGGCCCGGGAAATCCGGGCGCGCCGCATTCTGGCCATTACCTTCACCGAGAAAGCCGCGGCCAACATGCGCCGGCGGCTGGTCGAGTCCTTCCCGCCCGCGAGCGCGATCCGCCAGGACGTGGAGCGCGCCTATATATCAACGATACACGCCTGCTGCGCCCGGCTGCTGCGCGAGAACGCGATCGAGGCGGAGGTCGATCCGGAGTTCCGGGTGCTCGACGAGTGGGAGGCCGATTTCGAGCTGCGCCGCGCCATCGACGAGGCGCTCGAGGACTCCTACCAGGCGGACCCGGCAGCCGCCCGGCGGTTTCTGGCGGCCTTCGGGACGACCGCGGTGGCGGAGAGCCTGCGGGGCCTGTATGGAGCTTTGCGAGCGGCCGGGACCACGCTCGCGGAGGCTGGCCGGCTCGGGCCGGAGGCGGACTGGCGCGAGCGGTGGCGTGCGCTGCTCGTGGCCTTCGAGCGGTTGGGCCGGCTCCCGGTGGCCGGATGGCGTCCGAGCCAGATCGAGGTACTCGAGGAGTTCCGGGAGTCCGGAGGGCGGCTGGCAGATCTTGCGGGCCGCAACCCCAGCCGTGAACACCTGGCAACCCTCGCCGCCGTCACCGTGAACCTTCAGAAGCTCAAAGGCGGCAGCGAGCAGCGGGAGCTGGCGCGAGCCATCCGCGAAGAGCTTACGCCCGCCTGTCGCAGCGGGTTGTTACTAGAGATGAATCGCGCGAACCGCGCCTGGTTCCTCGCGGCCCTGGCGGAGGCCGACCGCCGGTATCGCGCCGGCAAACGCGCCTCCGGAACCCTGGACTTCGCGGACCTCGAAGAACATGCCATCCGCCTGCTCGAAAGCGGCGCGGGCCAGCGCGTGCGCGACTCGTTCTGGTTCGTGCTGATGGACGAGTTCCAGGATACGAACCCCCAGCAGGCGAGACTCGCCGCACTGCTCCGCAGCCCGGGGAATTTCTTCGCCGTGGGGGACATCAACCAGTCGATTTACGGCTTCCGGCACGCCGATCCGACGGTATTTGCGAAGTTTCGGGACGAGACCCGGGCGAGCGGCGGCCACGTGGTCGAGCTGTTCGAGAACTTTCGCAGCCGCCCGGAGGTGCTGGACGCTGTCCGGGCCGTGATCGACGGGGCCGAGGGCGTCGAGCCGCAGGAGCTGCGCGCGGGCCGCCCGTTCCCGCCGGAGGGCGCGCCGAGCTTCGAGATTCTGACGGTGCAGGCCGCGGAAAGCGACGAAGCGCTGGAACTCGAGGCCCGGCACGTCGGAGCGCGGATCCGCCAGCTAGCGGCCGCCGGACGGTGCGGCTGGGGCGAGGTGGCCGTGCTGCTCCGCACTTCGGCGAACGTCCGGGTCTTCGAGCGGGAGTTGCGGCGCCAGGGTATTCCCTGCGAGGTCACCGCAGGACGCGGCTACTACGAAGCGCGCGAGGTCAACGACCTGCTGTGCTTCCTGCGCGTCTTGCTCGATCCCCAGGATGAAATCAGTCTGGCGGCCGTGCTGCGCTCGCCGCTGGTGGGGCTGAGCGACGAAACGCTGCTGCGGCTCAAGCTCGAGGGAGGCCGGCTGGCTGACGGTTTGGCGCGGACTTCCGATTTGTCCCCCGAGCAGGCCGAGAAGCTGAAACATTCCCAGGAGCGCCTGGCACGCTTTCGCCGCGACCGCGAGTACGTGCCCCCCGACCAGTTGCTGGGCCGCCTGCTCTCGGAAACCGGATACGAGATGTGGCTCGCCGAGCAGCCGGGCGGCGGGCATGGCGTGGCCAACGTCCGCAAGCTGCTGGCGCTGGCACGGCGCTTCGCGGCGTCGGGGCCGGGGGACCTTGCCGGATTCGTCGAGCGCGTGGAGGACCTGCGTCGTCAGGAAGTGCGCGAGTCCGATGCGCAGCCCCCCGAGCAGACTTCGGACGCCGTGCAATTGATGACCCTCCACGCCGCCAAGGGCCTCGAGTTCCGCGTGGTTTTCCTCCCGGCGATCAACCGCAGAGCGCGGAGCGAGAGCGATCCGGTGCGGTTTCATCCCCAGATCGGTGTGGGTCTGCGCTGGCGGGACCTGATTACCGGCAAGGATCGCGCGGATACCATCTACGAGGCCGTGGCCGACGAAGCCAAGGGCAGCCGCCGCGAGGAAAGCCAGCGGCTCTTCTATGTCGGCATGACGCGCGCCGAGGAGCTGCTGATCCTGAGCGCCTCGTTTGGCTCCCAGGTGCGGGCCGACGAGTGGGCCAAGAACCTGCAGGAGAAGCTGCAAGTCGATCTGCGCCGCCTCGACGAGGGACCTCGGGAGGCGGAAGAAGCCGGTGTCCGCCTCCGGATCTGGCAGACGAACCAGGAGCCTCCGGAGACGCCCGCGGTTATAAGCGATGGCGCACCCGAAGCCGCCACCGAGCCGGCCGCCGCCGTCGAGTGGCTGGAGCGTCCGGCGCCCGGCGACCAGAGCGATACGTCGGTCGCGGCCACCGCGGTCGCGCTATTTGCCCAGTGCCCGCGCCGCTACTATCTTTCCCGCTACCTGGGCTTCGAAGGACCGTCCCGGCGTCCGGCGAGTGAGGACGAAGCCGACCCCCCCGAGCCGGACGAAATGGACGCGACCGAGTTCGGCCGGCACGTCCATTCCCTGCTGGCGGGGACCATCCCGCGCGAAGGGGCCTCGCCGGAAGCCCTGCGTCTGGTGGACGGGTTTGCGGCGAGCGAGTGGGGGCGGCGAGCAGCCGGGGCCGCTCGGTCGGAGCGGGAGCAGAGCTTTCTTGTCGCGCTCGACGGGCGGCTGCTCACCGGCCAGATCGACCTGTGGTTCCGCGAGGGCGGCGAGACCGTGGTGCTCGACTACAAGACCGACCAGGTAAC
>JBGPDC010000025.1:0-38731 GCA_041482115.1 Terriglobia bacterium
ACAGTACTTTAGACATGAGCGATCAGTTCCTTTCGTATGCGGCTCTGCGCCGCTGGATTTACCTCTTCGCAGCGTAACCCGCGCTACTGCGAATCGGCTGGTCGCTCCATATTGACTGAGCCGGAACAGGGTCGGGGACGCGGTCAACCTCCCGGCAAATTTGGGCACAAATATACTTGACTGACAAAAAGTGCTAAAATCTTGGCGTGACAGGCCGGAGTTCTGTAGGAGACAGGACAGTGGTGGTCCGCATGCTACTATTCTTCGCGTGGACCTCAAAGCAATCCGGGTGCGCCTAAGTGCTGCATTGGGAGCACTTCTAAACTTGGCTGGATGCCCTGGATTCATACGGGATGGCGTGTATGAGGCCGGTATAACGCGGGCGCATGTTGAAGTGCGCCACTCCAGCCTCTACACGGTTGTGACCGTCAACGGGTTGGATGTCTACTTCCACAGGTTGACGGGTAAGATTGACGGTGTAGGTTTTAGCCAAAGCGCTGGTTGCACGCTGGGGCCAATTGCTGGATCAACTGATCCTGCCTCGCTACCCGTAGCAGTTGCGGAGACAGTTCATAGGTGAAGCCCGTGGGAAAGTAGCGATGGATGCAGGTGCCGCCGGTGTTGAGATGTTCTGCCAAGCGGCGATTGATGTCCCCGGTCTCTCCAACATAGATCCAGCGTTCCTGGTTGAAAATCCCATAGACCCCTGAAAGGGCGGGCGCGTTCGTTAGTCCCTGCGGACTAAACTGGAACGCATTTGAGTTCTGAAACGGCATTTTTAGATTCTCCACTTCAGACACGTCGGTCTGATTCTCAGGTTAGATGTGATAGAGTGGAGGAGGCGCAGGAATTGGACCTGCGGTATACTGCAAAGCGTTCTCATGGACCTCCTCCGGGAAGCGTCCACCACGGCCCGATCCGACCTTCCTAGGGGCACTGGATCGGGCCTTTCGGTTTTGGCCCCCGCCGTCGGTGAACTTGGGCGGCAGAGGCTACGGCCCTCTTCATGATTGCTTGGCGTCCTTCAGGAGCCCGGGAGGCACAAGGCTCACAGGCTTTGGCTTCTCCCCTTTCTTGGCCGCCCGTACAGTCTCGCTTTTAGGTTTAGTGGCTGGCTCTTTTTCTTCGTCCGAATCCGACCGCTTTCTTCGCTCTGGATACCACTCCGCTAACCCCCAGGCTTTGCCGGCTACTCTCTCAAATCTGGAATCGCGATTCAGCATCGTGTAGATGATCGTCGAAGCGTTCTTCGGGTTGAGTTGCATGCCACTCTTACGGAACGTGTCGAGAATTTCCTTTGTGGTTAACGCCTGCCCGGGATTCAGTCGAAGCAACTTTTCTGCCGCTGCGGTTTGGCTTAAGTTGTGGAAGAAGCCCACAGGGATAGCATCTATCGATATGGCGACGCGGGGTGTAGCGGACGGGTCTCCCTCGGCAGACTGGGCTCCACGGGTGATGCCGAGACGCTTTTCAATGCCGGTTATGAGTACGTTTAGCTCGTCTCGCTCCACCACCAGTTTTTCTAGGAACTCTAATAGGGCCTTACTGTTGTCCGCCATGTATGCTTCCCCCCATAGCTGTAGTATAGCAGTGTCTGATTACCTGTCAAGCGAAACAGACGCAAAGATTACCAGTGCAGTATTCTACATAATCAAAATGCAAGTAAAAAGCTAACAGCAAGTACTCTAACTCTTTTAGATTGACAAAGTTAGCCACTGTTGTATAATAGGATTGCAGGGGGTAGGAACGCCCAGTCGAGGCCACTCCACCCCAGGAGGCTAAGCTTGGAGCAAAAACTGGAGCCACTCTTCAGAGTGCGCGTCCTCGTAGAGTACGATCCAACGTACCAAGTACATGTGGCTCGGTGCCTGGAGACCGGCAGTGTCGTCACGGCGGATGACGCTGAAACTGCCTGGGAGATGATCAGGGAACTGCTGGATGATGAAATCTCTTACGCCATTGAGCACCGGAACCTTTCCAACCTGTTTTCTTCTCCGGCTCCGTTGGACATCTGGGTCCGATGGAGGGATTTGGTGCGCAACAGTCAGGTACCAACAGAGAACGTGATGATCAAGGCTCAGGAGTTAAGATTTGACCGACCGGAGGTGGAAACTGAAGTCGCAATGGCTCGAACCATCTGATGCGATTCCAGAGATGGAACTGTCGGACTTTGTCCGACTCTGCAAAGAGCATCTGGCTATTCTTAGCGAACCAGGCGATCCACCATACTGGGTGAGGTTTATCGGCTCACCCTACAATCCGTTTGTGGATGGCTGCGCTTCGATTCGCGTAATGGCGCACCACAAAGGCACTCGTGTAAGCCCTCTGGTGATAAAGGCGGTCCTGGAGAAGTTTGAAATCACGGACGAACGGTTCCGTGAGGCGTACAACCTGTTCTTCTCTCAGGTTCCCAGGGCCGCCAGCACGGAGCAGCCTAGCACGAAGCCAAACTGAGAGCCTTAATGGCCTCAAAGCCAAAGCTGGAGTACATCGAAGGCCCTGAAGCGTTCAGGCGCTTCGACGGCGCGATGAAGGCCCTGATTGCCGTACCTCACGCCGTGATTCAGAAGCGGATTGAGGAGCACCGCGAGAGGGCCGCTAGGAACCCAAACCGGCCCGGTCCAAAACCGAAGCGGAAACGCGCTTCCCGCGCCCCTCGCGCTTAGCCTCTTTCGGCGTTACTCGGCGCTTGACCTAACCAACTCTTTGCCCGTCAGTTGCGCATAGGTGAGGCGCTTGCCGACGATCTTGGACAGCGCCATATTGAACCGTTCACCATCGGTGATTTTGTCCCCATCAGCGTTTTTACGGCTGTTGTAGCGGAACGCCTGTTCGTCCACATAGCGAAAAAGGTGGAACGGTTCTACTGATACGTAGGTCCCGTGTAGGCCGCGTTTTAGGAGGGACCAGAAGTTTTCCAGCCCGTTCGTGTGGACATTGCCCCGCACGTACTCTATCGCGTGGTCCACAACCTGATGCTCAAAATCGGCGGCAAGGCCGTGGTACCCATGATGGTTGTCGCTGAAGATCGCAGCGCCCGCTTCTACGTGCTCCCGAACCAGCGGCTTGAGGTTGTGGCCTTGGTTATCAGGAATCACGAAGGTCCGCACTTTGCCGCCGCGCTTCAAGATGCCCATGACGGGTACCTTGTCATGCGGGCCGGGCTTGGTGATCTTCGCCAGCCGCTTGGCCTTGTGCATGTTGCGGGCCTTGCCGCCGATGTAGGTTTCATCTACCTCGATTTTCCCACCCAGCTTGCCGCCTGTCATTTCGTCTTGCAACGCAAGCCGGACGCGCTGAAGCATAAACCAAGCTGTTTTCTGGGTGACTCCTAGGCCGCGGTGGATCTCCCACGAACTGATGCCGTTTTTGCAGTTGACGACTTGCCAGACGCAAGGAAGCCACTTTGCCAGAGGAATCGGCGAATCCTCGAATACCGTGCCGACCTTCAGGGAGAACTTCTGGCGCGGGTGCTTTTCGTAGCACTTGAACAGGCCCGCGTTCGCAAGCCAATCTACGTTGGTTTTATCGCAGGTTGGGCAACGCACCTTGCCATCCGGCCAGCGGAGGGCGATCATGTAGGCGCGGCAGTTCTCTAGATCCTGGAAATGGATGATTGCTTCCTGTAGGGTAGTGGGTGCGTTTGCCATGACCATACTTTACAACGAAAAGCGTTGTCAGTCAAGTATATTTACCCAAATTTGCCGGGAGGTCCGACAGCGCCGGCAGGCTCCGGGCCACCGGCTACAATCAACCTCCGGGCAAATTTGCCCGGAGGTCCGACGATTGGGCCTCCGCCACCAGGGAGCAAATCTGCTCCCGTCCAAGTTATAGAATTTAATGGAGATGATTCTGGCCTCGGGAGATGCCGGGGTTAGAACCGACGCTCAAGTATCTCCCGAAGGGCCGCCATCTCCGCGCGAAGCGCATCGACCTTAGAATCCGTGCCCCTGCCATCCGAACCAAGGAACCAAGCTGCGAGAAAGCCTGAGAAGGTGCCGAATAGCCCGACGCCAGCACACATGAGGATCACGGCGACAAACCGACCTTCTGATGTAACCGGGTAGCGGTCGCCGTAGCCGACCGTAGTGATGGTTGTGAATGCCCACCAGATCGCATCCTCTGCGGTTTTGATGTTCGAGTCTGGCAACGTCTCGAAGTGCAAAATGGCGATGCTGCAGAAGACGACCAGAAACATTGCTACCAGGCCCACGCAGAGGAAAGTGCTTTCGGCGCGCCGTCGAAGAACGAGCGTGGCGAGGAGCTTGGTCGCTCGAAGACCTCGGAGAACGCGGAAAATCCGAACCATTCGCGCGGCCCGGCCCCACCGAGCCACGTCCAGTGTGGGTATGGAGGAGATTAGATCGACCCACCCCCAAGTGATAAAGTATCGCCAGCGGTTTGGCGCTCCGGCAATAGAGATGAGAAAGTCAGTGAAGAATAGCACGCAGACTGCATGGTCGACGTAGTGAAGGATATTTCTGGTTTCAGGCTGCAATCGGATGGCAGCTTGCACACCCAGCGCGCCCAGTGTGTACAGACACAAAATGAACATGAAGATCTGGTAGCTCGGTGAGGTTATGCGTGGGTTAGTGGAATTCATAATCGCTCTCTCCGGTCAGGGGCCTTTGCATGGACCCAAGCCTGGGATAACGGACGAGCCAGCGTTCCCCTTCAAGGTTTGATTCTGGTGCGCAGGTCCGGGGCGACCCCGTCGCCACGGGTCCGGAAGAAGGCGACCACGGGGAAATGATCTGATGTGAGCCGAACCTCGGGGTCATCGGGATGGTCCGTAAGAATCGTTGTGGACACGCGCCGGGCTCCAACAAATTCCTCCATCGTGTCGGCGGACAAGACACAGTGATCGTAGTTGCTCACCGGCGTCCCGGAAGAGTTGCGGGAGGTGGGCTGGTGAACCGTCACCACAAACCGTCTCTCTCCGACCTGAAAGCGCAGGTCCTGATCGAAGACGGCGTCAAGGGTGATCCAGTTGCGGCCCTGCTGGCCGCTCAACAGTGACGGGGTGTTGAAGTCGCCGCAGACGATCACGTCGGGATCGTGGTCCGGCTGATTGAAGTACCAATCCAGATAGTCCAGGACGCCGCGCAGTTCGCGAATCGACTCGGTGGTATCTCCATCGGCGAAAGTAAGGTGAACGGTGATCAAAGTGAAATCGAAGTCGCCGACCTGGAAATGACCGACTTGTGGCGGATGCACCGCGCGGGTGGGGTCGGTAACGACCCGGCCGGAGGTGTCTTTCTGGTCGGTAGTGAGGATTAGGGTGGAGCCCGTGAGAAGGGTGCCGCTGCGGAACCAGAAGCCGTTGTCCATGGTGTCCGTGGTGTCAAAGAAGGAACTGCTCCAAACGGTCGGGCCTCCGGGAAGGAGGTCCGAAGCAGTTGAGCCGAGTCGGCGCTGGGGACCTCTTGGGCCGCGAGAATCTGATAGGTGCCTCCGAAGAGTTTGGAAAGTGCGGCGCTGACCATAGTTGGTCGCGTCGCGTCTGCGGCGGTGGAAGTGCCTCCGACCTGGGTGTTCCAACTGATCAAGGCGAGCCAGTCGCTCGGCACGGGCGCCTCGTCGGAGGGGACCTCGGGAAGCGGTGCGACGGTGGCATCGCGCTTGAGGCGAGCTTTTCTTCGATGAGCGGTCCGGTTCCATCTCCTGTGGGGGGTGGACCGACGAAGACGGTTACCCCGGTCTGGCTCGAGGAATTGCCGATGCTAAGGACGAGCGGGACTTCTCCCGTGGCCGCCAGGCTATCCGGGATGCGGGCGTTGACCTGGAGCACGCCGCTAACCAGGCCGGGGGCGCCACCGGCATAGAGCACCTCAGCTTCGATGCCGCCCATACGCACGGATACGAATTGAACCGGCCGGGGCAGATCCGCTCCGACAATCTTTCCGTCATCGCCGCCGGGGTTAGTCTGGCCCTCCCCGGTCGCATAAATGAGGACGATCGATCCTGGCGGTGCGCGGTTGGACGGGCCGTTGAGGCGGTAGTCCGGAGTCAAAATCGCGCCGGCGCCACGCCCCGAGGAATCAGCGGTGAAGATACCGGGTGCAGCGGCACTGACCGGCACCGTGATCTGGTTCGAGAGTCTGCCGTTGTACTCGACCTGAATTCCTACGCTGGTCTTGAGGCTGGCGGCGTACGGCACGATGACGCTCAACTGATCCGCTCGGGCATAGATCATGGCGCCGGGGACACCGTCGAACAAAACGCGCACACCGGCCAACGACTTGATCACATGCTGCAGGTCGGGGGTGAGCTGAAGGCCGGCGAGCGCCGTAGGTCCCATGCCGGAGCCGAAGATCGTTACGATCTCTCCTGGTGCGATGGGCCCCGAGAGAAAGGTCGCCGCATTCGTGACGCCGGCTTGGGATATTTGCGGCCCTGGGCTGCCAGCGCAGGGATTGCGGGAAGAACTGCTGTTTCTGGGATTGGGAGCAGTAATCGAGAAATCGGCCAGGTTGCTGTTGGTGTCGGTGCATCCGCTAGCGTTTCGAACGGCGGCGGTGGTGTTGCTTAGATCCGGAGTAGGGAGCCCTTCGGCGAAGCTGCCGTTGCCGTATCCGACAAAGTCGGCGAGGTTGGAGCCGGCCGGTGAGGCGCTGGTGAGCGGATTGGAGTCCGTCACGAGGGCCACTTTGCCGGAAGTGGCGCTCAGGTTGATGCCCCCGGAGGCGTCGGGGTTCGGCAACGAAACGCTGCCTCCGTTTCCCTGCGCTTCTTGAATCAGGTAATACTGCCCGGCCGCGATAGTTCCGCTGAGGATCGTGCGATCCCAGGCCGAGCCGCTGGAGGAGGCGTACTGGACACTCCACCCCGTGATGTTGACGGAAACGGCCCCGCGGTTGAAGAGTTCGACAAAGTCGTTGCGAAGAGTTGCCCCGACATTCCCGCCGCCACCATAAAGCTGGCTGATTACTACGGTCGAGCTGCCGGTTTGGGCTCGGGCGGGCGAGAACGAGACGGCCAGGATAACGAGGATAATGGCCGCCCGGGGGCACCGCATGTCGCCTATTATGAATGAATCCGGGGCCGCCGGTGCGCTCTTGAAACCGGCGCGCGCGAGCGTACGTCGAAAGCTTATCGTGTTCTTTGAATGAAAAGCGTCGGCATCGTCGGCGGCGGCATCGGCGGAGTGGCCGCGGCCGTCGCTCTCTACAGATTCGGCATCGAGGCGACCGTCTATGAGCGGGCCCCGCGACTAAAGGAAATCGGCGCCGGGATGATGCTGTGGCCGAACGCCACACGCGTCTTGAAAAGCCTGGGCCTGCTGGAGAGTGTCGCGTCGCGCAGCGGCCGCAATACTCACTTCCTGGTGCGCGCGAGCTGCGGCAAGATTCTCATGAACATCGCCCTGGGAAACTTCGACGTCCCGGCGCTGTGCACGCGACGGTCGAATCTGCTGGCGGCGCTTCTGGCGGCGGTGCCTCGCGAGCGCCTCCGCCTGGGCCGGGAACTGACGCATCTGGAGCAGTCGAGGTCCGGGGTGCGGGTTCATTTCGCCGACGGCGGCGTCGAGGAGCACGAGGCGGTGATCGGAGCCGACGGCATCCGCTCCCGCGTGCGCGCGGAACTGTTCGGCATTTCCGATCCGCTCTATCGCGGCTATACGGTTTGGCGGGGAGTCGCCACCTACGACGGCCCCGCGATTCGCCGCGGACATAACAGCGAAACCTGGGGGCACGGCAGCCGCTTCGGCATTCTCGACATCGGGCAGGGCAGATTCACGTGGTATGCGACGGCCAATGTTCCCAACTGCGAGGCCGCTCTTCCGGACCAGCGAAGAAGTCAGCTCGCGCATAGATTCGCCGGATGGCACGAGCCGATTCCCGGCTTGATCGAGGCGACGGAGTTGATTCTCGAGAACGGCGCCTACGATCTGCCTCCGTTGCCGCGCTGGACGGCCGGACGTGTGACCCTGCTCGGCGACGCCGCGCACCCGTGCACGCCGAATCTCGGGCAAGGTGGCTGCCTGGCGCTCGAGGATGCGCTGGTTCTCGCAAAATGCGTGGCGAGCGACCGCTCCATCGAGTCCGCGCTCGGCCGCTACGAAGCGCTGCGCCGGCGCCGGACGCGGCACATTCAACACCGCTCGCTCCTGATGGGTCGTATCGGGCAGTGGCAGCATGGCGTAGTCGTCGCCGGACGCCGCCTGGTCACGAGTTTCCTTCCGGCCGCCCTGTTCGAGCACAATCTGAGGAGAGTGTATTCTTATGAGGCGTAGCGCGGTGAAGCTCGGCGCGGCGTTCCTGGCCGTCCTCGCGGTGGCCGCCGCCGAGGACACCGCCATCGACGTGCAGCGCAGCACCATCACCATTCATGCCGGGAAAGCCGGGATCTTCTCGGCTGCCGGCCACGATCATTGGATCCAGGCGCCGATCTCGTCCGGCGCCATCGGGGAAACTCCCGTACCGCACGTCGAGTTCACGATCGAAACCGCGAAGATGACCGTCAAGCCGGACCCCAAGGTCGACGCGAAAACCCAGGCCGAGATCCAAAAGGATATGGAGGAGCTGACGCTCGAGACGAAGAAATTTCCCGAGATCAGGTTCCGGTCCTCCCGCATCGAAAAGCTCGCCGACGGACAATGGAGAGTGGCGGGCGAATTGTCGCTGCACGGCGTCACCAAGCCGGTCAGCCTCACCGTGAAGCGAACGGGCGATTCCTACACCGCCCGCACCGTCCTCAAGCAGACCGATTTCGGGATCAAGCCGGTCAGCGTAGGCGGTGGAGTGATCAAAGTTAAGAACGAAGTGGAGATCGATTTTCAAATCTTCCCCCACCCGGCGTAAAAGGGTGAGCGGGCCTTCGGCTTGTTCGGCATGGTCCGGCGGGCCTATACTGATTCACAGCGAGGAGCCCGCTATATGAGAGTCACGCGCAGGAAGTTGGCCCGCCAGGTGGCGCTCGGCGCCGGAGCGGCCGCCCTGGGAGCCGCGGCGCAAACGTCGCGGGCGCAGTCCGGCGGCGCGAAGCCGTTCCCGAAGGCCGAAGGTCTGACGCGGCAGGTGGCGGAATTCATCGTGAAGAGCCGCTACGCCGACCTGCCGCCCGAGGTGCTGAACCTGGGGAAGATCTCGATCCTCGACGGGATCGGGCTCGGGTTTGCGGGGTCGGTGGCCGAGACCGGAGAGATCACGCGCACCTATGTGAAGTCGCTGGGACTCTCGCGCGCCGATGCTACGCTGATCGGATCCAATATTAAGGCCCCCGTGCGGTTCGCCGCCTTCGTCAATGGTGTTGGAATCCACGCGGACGACTATGACGACACGCAACTGGCAGTGGCGGCGGACCGGGTCTACGGGCTGCTGACGCATCCCACCGCCCCCGCGCTGCCGGCGACGCTCGCCGACGCCGAGAAGGACGGAAAATCCGGGCGCGACTTGATGCTCGCGTACCACGTGGGCGTGGAGGTCGAGTGCAAGGTGGCGGAGGCGATCGCGCCGCGGCACTACGACGAGGGGTTCCACAGCACGGGGACCTGCGGATGTCTGGGCTCCTCGGCGGGGCTCTCGAAGCTGCGGGGCTACGACGCCGAGCGGACGGCGCGTACCCTCAGCATCGCCGCGAGCCAGGCGGCGGGACTGCGGGAAAACTTCGGCACCATGACGAAGCCCTTCCACGCCGGGCGCGCGTCGGAGGCCGGGGTGTTGGCGGCGGATCTCGCGGCGCTCGGCTGGACCGCGACCGACGAGATCCTGGAAGCGCCGCGTGGGTTCTTCCGGGCCGCGGGCGGCGGGTTCGATCCGGCGGCCATCGTGGGGAAGCTCGGCCAGCCGTGGACTTTCCAGACGCCGGGGATCTCGATCAAACCGCATCCCTCGGGGTCGCTGACCCATCCCGGCATGACGGAGATGCTGCGCCTGATCAAGGAACACGACCTCAAGCCGGAAAACGTGGAACGGGTCGAGGTGGGCACGAACCGCAACATGCCGAACGCGTTGATTCACCACCAGCCGAAGAATTCGCTGCAGGCGAAGTTCAGCATGGAATTCTGCATGGCGGCGCTGCTGCTCTACCGCAAGGCGGGATTGCTGGAGTTCACCGACGAGGTGGTGAACCGGCCCGCGGTGCAGAACCTGATCGCGCGCGTCAAATTCGGCGTGCATCCCGAGGCGGAGAAGGCGGGCTACAACAAGATGACGACCATTCTCGACATTCACCTGAAGGATGGGCGGACGATTTCGGGTCGCACCGATTTCGCCAAGGGGAGTCCGGCGAACCCGATGACGTTCGAGGAAGTGGCGGCGAAGTTCCAGGACTGCGCGGCGTTCGCGAAGTGGCCGGCGGCGAAGGCGAAGGGCATCGTCGAGATGGTGGCCAAGCTCGAAGAGGTCGCGAACGTGCGGTCGCTTACGGCGCTCTGCGGCGCGTAGAGGCACGTCACCAGAAGGGCCCTTAACGAAGCTGAATCTGCGGCGGGATACAGGCCAGCATCCATTATTCGATTGACGAGGGGCCGGAGGTGTTGGACTCGGCGGGAATTAGTTACAACGCGCATCTTGACTCTGGAAGGGTCTTGTGGTGAAGTCACTTCAGATTGAGTCGCTTCGCCAAAGGAGTCGCTCCGATGCCTGTTCGCCTCGTTGTTCTTCTGGCGGTGTTTTCCGCCCTCCTCGCCGCCCAGGGTAAGGGCGTCATCTTCGGAAACGTTATCGATAGCTCGGGCGCCGCGATACCTGCGGCGACGGTCACCGTGACCAATGAGGCCACGGCAATTTCCGACACGGTCAAGTCGAATGGACAGGGCTACTATGTTTTTCCGGAAGTGAGACCGGGCCGATACCGGATCACCGCCGAAGCTCCGGGCCTGCGCACCAGTGAGAAAACCGGCCTTCTGGTGGAGGTCGATCAGCGCGCCCGCGTCGATCTGGCCATGCAGGTGGGCGAGGTGCGGGAAATCGTCAGCGTGGAAGCGACCGTCACCAATGTTGACACCTTCACCTCCACCGTAAAAGACGTGGTGGACTCGAACCGCATGGTCGAGCTGCCCTTGAACGGCCGCAACGCGCTCACGCTCCAGGCGCTGCTGCCGGGCTCCATCCAGATGGGACAAGGGTCGGCGGCGAGCTTCATCGCGTTGAACACCAGTCTCGTTTTCAGCGTGAATGGCGCCCGCCCCAGCGAGTCCGCCTATACCCTCGACGGCGGCCTCAACATGGACATGTATAACAACGTTCCGGCCGCCTTCCCGGACCCCGATTCTCTGCAGGAGTTTTCGATTCTGCAGAACAGCTACAGCGCCGTCTACGGCCGGAACGTAGGCGCCGTGGTCAACATGGTGACTAAATCCGGCACCAATGAGTATCACGGAACCCTTTACGAATTCGTCCGCAACCTCGACTTCGACGCCCGCAGCTTCTTCTCGAGCACCGTCAACCCTCTGCACCGCAATCAGTTCGGCGGCTCCGTGGGAGGCCCGGTGCGGCTGCCCCACTACAACGGCAAGGACCGCACGTTCTTCTTCCTGAGCACCGAAGTCACGCGGCAGGTGCTGGGCACCACTAATTCCTCCATCATCGTGCCCACGTCGCTCGAGCGCGGGGGAGATTTCTCGCGGAGCTTTGTGCGGGGCAATCTCATCACCGTGGCGCCGCCCAACACGGTGACCGCCGCCAATCCCACCGGTACGCCGTTCCTAAACAATCTCGTGCCGGCCAGTCTGCTCGACCCGGTCGCGGTTAATTTCACCAAGGCCTTCATGCCGCCTCCGAACCTGCCTGGGAACATCTTCTCCTACAATCAGCCGCTTCCCACCAATGAGGCCCAGGTCGTCGCCAAGGTCGATCATTCGTTCTCCAACAATGACAAACTGAGCGCCCGCTTCTTCTGGGACGACAGCTTCACCGAGCTCAACGCCGCGTTGCCGCAGATGAATTCCGGCAATGACTGGCCCACGGAAAACGGCACCCTCAACGAGACCCATATCTTCAATTCCAACCTGATCAACACGGCCACTTTGACCATCGCCCGCAACACCTTCATCCGCGGACCGCTGGTGACCAATCCACCCGATTGGGCCGCCCTGGGCTGCAAGTCGTGCGTGTCGCTGGCGCCCCCCAGCGTTCCCACCGACTGGGCCCTGGCCATTTCCAACGGCTTGCAACT
Organism: Terriglobia bacterium; assembly: GCA_041482115.1. Lineage (GTDB taxonomy): Bacteria > Acidobacteriota > Terriglobia > Bryobacterales > JACQDG01 > JBGPDC01. Next base: position 12,121 of record JBGPDC010000025.1, read on the forward strand.
TCGCGTGCCGACCAACTTCTTCAGCTACATGATGAACTATCAGTTCATCGACACCCTGAGCTGGACCAAGGGTGGTCACTTGTTGCAGTTCGGCGGCGACATCGCCAAGGCGCGCCGCAATGGGTACGAATTCTTCCAGGTGACTGCCAATTACTCGGTCACCGGCACGCTCACCGGCCCCTCCGGCTACGGCTACGCGGATTTCTTCCAGGGGGCCGCGAACAGCGTTCTGCAGAACTCGCCCCTGACCTCCTACCAATACAAGTACACTCCTTTCCTCTATTTTCAGGACGATTGGCGGGCCTCGAAAAGACTGACTCTGAATCTCGGCATTCGCTGGGAGCCTTACATCACGACGCGAGATGCGTTGGACCACGACGCCGCGTTTCGTTCCGGCCAGCAGTCCACCGTCTATCCGCTCGCTCCGGCCGGCTTGGTATTCCCGGGCGATAAGGGCATCGAGAAGGGCGTCACCCCGAACGGCCTCGCCAAATTCTCGCCTCGTTTCGGTTTCGCCTACGATCCCTTCGGCAACGGCAAGACCAGTATCCGGGGCGGTTACGGGATCTTCCGGAACGCCTTGCGTCTGGTCGCGCTGAACAACAACGCGCTCGACCAGCCGTTCTCGTACCAATTGACTACCTTCAACATCCCGCTTTCCGATCCCTATCGCGACAACCCGGGGGCGCTACGGCTGTTGCAGACCTATCAGTCGTCGTCATCGCAGAAGAACTCGCAAGTCTTTTATCCCCCCGAGGCAGTCGTGTCGGTCGACCCGAACTTCACCAGTGCCTACACGCAGCAATGGAATTTTAACGTGCAACGCGAGGTCTGGAACAAGATTGTGGTTACGGCCGGTTACCTGGGCACGAAAGGCACGCGCCTTCCCATGACGCAGCAGATCAACCCGGCTCTCTACATACCGGGCCAATCCACTACCGCCAACGTCAACGCGCGGCGCATCTATCAGGGCTTTCAGGGCATCAGCAGCATCCTGGCGGGTGCGAACTCCACCTACCACTCGTTTCAGGTCAACTGGAATCGCCGTTTCGATCATGGCTTCACGCTGCTCGGCTCCTACGTCTGGTCGAAGGCCATCGACCTGGTCGTGATCGACAACGCGCAGGCGTCGGACCCCTTTCTCTGGAGCAAAGACAAAGGTCCCGCTGATTTCGATTTACGCCATCGTTTCGTGACTTCCTTTATTTGGGATCTTCCGCTGTTCAAATCGAGTCATGGGGTCACCAAGGCGGTGCTCAGCGGCTGGCAAATCAATGGCGTGCTGACCCTGCAGACCGGGTACCCCTTCAGCGTTCTCGCCGGTGTGGATCGAAGTCTCGCCGGCGTCGGCTCGGATCACGCCGACGTCAGTGGCCCGGTCGCCGTCTACAACGGCCAGTCGAACGGCGCCAAGATCGCGAAGTTCTTCGATACCGCCCCGTTCTCCCTGCCCGCGCCCGGCACGTTCGGCAGCTCTGGCCGGAACATACTGCATGGCCCCGGCATGCAGAACCTGGATGCCAGCCTGTTCAAGCAGATTCCGGTCGGCGAGCGCAAGCGGTTCGAAATTCGCTGGGAGCTGTTCAACTCCCTCAATCGCCCGAACTTTCTCAATCCCAACAACTCCTCACAGAGTGCGGCCTTCGGGCGGCTAACCTCGACCCGCGACCCGCGCATCATGCAGCTCGCGGCGAAGCTTTATTTCTAAGTGGTGGCCGCGCGGCTTGCGCCTGTGGCGCAGACGCCGCACGCCCTGGAAGCGCCGGCCGTCTGAAAGGCCGCAGGCGCTACTCTTCGAAATCATCGTCCTTCGGCCACGACGGGCTGGCCGGTCTTGCGGGAATCGTCGGCTGCACGGAAGTTCGGAACTCCGGCCCGCAATGCTGCTCGGTGTGCAGGTCGAGTTCAAACTATTACCCCTACCTTCCATGCCCAGGCGACCGTCGCGATCCCACCTTGTAGTTGCCACTAACGGATCGTCCGGCAGGACACACGAAGCCTCTGCTACCATCGACACCGATAGTAGCCGATCAGCGGTCCGCGAATCCGCTCGCCCCTCCGCTGATATGATTCGGGCGTGGACCTGAATTTCCCCAAAGCCGAGCTGCACTTGCACCTGGAGGGGACCGTCGAGCCGGAGACACTCCAGGAACTCGCCCTCCGGCACGGCATGGAGGCCGGCGCGTGGACGGTTGCGGAGATCGCCCGGCGCTACCAATACGAGGACTTCCTCGGTTTCCTGAATGCCTTCAAGTGGGTGACGCAACACCTGCGGACGCCGGAGGATTACGGGCTCGTTACGCAGCGACTGCTCGAAAGACTGGCGGCGCAAAACGTGCGGTACGCCGAGATTTACTTCAGCGCGGGGATCTGCCGGTGGAAGAAGATGCCCGTCGAGCCGGTCTACGAGGCGATCGAGGCGGCGGGGCGGGAGGCGGAACCGAGGCTGGGGATCCGGGCGCGCTGGATCTTCGATGCCGTGCGGCAGTTTGGTCCCGAGGAGGCCGAAGAGGTCGTGCGGCTGGCGGTGAAGTATCGCGGGCAGGGCGCCGTGGGGATCGGGATCGGGGGCGACGAAGTACAGGGACCGCCCGAAATGTTCCGGCGGGCGTACGCGATGGCGCGGGCTGAAGGGCTGCGGCTGACCGTGCACGCGGGCGAGACGGCGGGTCCGGAGTCGATCTGGGGGGCGCTGCGAGAGCTGGGGGCGGAGCGCATCGGGCACGGCGTTGCGGCGGTGCGGGATCCGGAGCTGATGGCGTACTTGAAAGAGCGCCAGATTCCAGTGGAAGTGAACGTCACGAGCAACTACTGCACGGGGGCGGTCGCGGCGGGGGCCGAGCATCCGGTACGGCGGATGTTCGAGGCCGGCCTTTCGCTGGTGATCAACTCGGACGACCCGGCGATGTTCCACACCTCGATCAACGCCGAGTATGCGCGGCTGGTGGAGCGGCACGGTTTCAGCGAAGGGGAGGTCCGCGAGCTGGCGCGTAATTCTTTTCGCGCTGCGTTCCTTTCGGAGGCCGAGAAGGCAGAGTATCTCGGTCTGTGCGTGTGATAGAGTGTAACGATGCAATTTACAGGACTCGAACACACGGCGATTGCGTCGCCGGATCCGGAAAAGCTGGCGCAGTGGTACGCCTCCAAGCTCGACTTCGTGATCAACTACCGCTACGGCGGGAACTTCTTCGTGAAAGCGGCGAACGGAGCGATGCTCGAGATCATTCCGTCGGAAGGCGAGCGGGCGCCGCAGAAGATGAAGGACCCGGGAATCCGGCACCTGGCGATATCGGTGGCGGATTTCGACACGGCGCGGCAGGAGATCCAAAAGCGGGGCGTGAAGCTGCTCGGCGATCCGCTAAACCTGAACGGCAACCTGCTGCAATTTTTCGAGGACGGCGACGGCAACTACGTGCACCTGATCAAGCGGCCCCAGCCGCTGCCGTAGGGAGCCGGGGCGCCGACCCTACTCCCCCGCCACCACCGGCAGCTTAGCGGCCTCCCAGGCGGCGAGGCCGCCGGCCATCTCGATCAGGTTCGTGATCCCGTGCTGGTGCAGGATGCTGGCGGCGATCGAGGAGCGATATCCCCCCGCGCAGTGGACGGCGAGGCGGCGGTCCCGGGGGATTTCGGCGATGCGCTCCTGTAGGTGGTTGAGAGGAATGTTCACGCTGCCGTCGATGTGCTTGGCGGTCCACTCGCGCGGGGCGCGGATATCGAGCACCAGGGGCGGGTTCGCCGCAGCCAATTCTTCGGCCACCATCGGGGCGCTGACGCGTTCCGTAGGCCAAACCAAATCAGGCCTGCCAGCAAGCGCTTCCATTCCATCCTTCAAGTAACCCTTGACATGATCGAAGCCGATGCGGCCGAGGCGCAGAGCGGCCTCCTGCTCATGCCCAGGTCCGGCGACGATGACGATGGGCTTGCTGCGGTCGAGCACCGTGCCGGCCCAGGTGGCGTACTGGCCGCCGAGTCCGATATTGATGCTGCCGGCGAGGTGGCCCTTGGCGTATTCGGCCGGGTCGCGGACGTCGAGGATCTGGGCGCCGGCGTCCCCGAGTTGGAGGACCGCGTCGAGGCCGATGGGGTGGAGGACCTGCTCCAGGTTCTTGTCGAGAGTAGTGCGCTCGCGGGTGTTGAGGATGGCGTCGTAGGTGAAGTAGGCGGGGGCGTCCGGTTGGTCGGCGGTGACGAGGCGGATGAACTCCTCCTTCGTCATAGGTTGCAGCGCGTAGTTCAGGCGGCGCTGATCGCCCAAGGAAGAAACTGTGTCGGAGGAAAGCTTCTTTCCGCAGAGCGATCCGGCGCCGTGCGCGGGGTAGACCAGGGTCTCATCGGGAAGCGGCAGCAGCTTGGTGTGCAGGGAGTCGTAGAGGTAGCTGCCGAGGTCGTTGGCGGTCCAGCCGAGCGAGGCACGCAAGTCCGGCCTTCCGACGTCGCCGATGAAGAGGGTATCGCCGGTGAGGACGGCGTAAGGCTTTGCGGCGTCCTTCTGAAGATCAAAGACCAGGATCGAGATGGACTCGATGGTGTGGCCGGGGGTCTCGAGCACTTGCAGGCGCAGGCTGGGGAAGTTGAGGGTGTCGCCGTCCTTCATGGCCACAAAGGCGTATTCGGCCTGGGCGCGGGAGCCGAGGTGGATGGTCGCGCCGCAGCGGTCGCGCAATTCGAGGTGGCCGGCCACGAAGTCGGCGTGGAAGTGGCTGAGGAAGACGTGGCGGATCTGGAGTCCCAGTTTCCCGGCGTCGGCGAGGTACTGCTGGATGTCGCGCTGGGGATCGACGATGATGGCGGTCGAGCTGGGCTCGTCGCCGAGCAGATAGGAGGCATGGGCGAGGCAGCCCAGGTAGTACTGTTTGAGGATCATGGGTGCGCTTATATCTTAGCTCGCGCCGAAGATTTCTTCGATCTTGCGGCGGCGATAGTCGAAGATTTGGCGGAGGGCGCGGCGGACGAACAGAGCGTGAGCAATGCGGCCGAGCGGGCCGAGAGGCAAGTCATAATCCACGACGTCGCGCATGAGGGTGCCCTCCGGCACGGCCGAAAACTCGTGCCGATGATGCCAATAGGAATAAGGGCCGGAAAGCTGAATGTCACTGAAGCTGCGGCCGGGCTCGAACGTCTCGATGCGGGTGACCCACCCGATGGGAACCCCACAGAGCCGCAGCCGGTATTCGATGAGGGCGCCCGGCTCGAGGCGGATCGGCAACGGCGTGACAAATTGAAAATGCAGGAAGGCGGGGGTGAGAGCCTGGAGATTCTCAGCTTGCGAGAAGAAGGCGAAGACTTCGCTGACGGGGCGCGGAATGACCTGGGAGCGCTCCAGGCGGAACGCCGCTTGCTTCATTGCAGGATGGCGCGGAGAGCGTCGTCGATAGTGGAATACCGGAACGAGTAGCCGGTCTCGGTGGCGACACGAGGGACCACATGCTGCGAGGCGAAGAGGATAGACGCCATCTCCCCGAAGGCCAGGCGCAGGGCGAACGGAGGCACCGGGAAAAGGGCGGGGCGGTGGAGCGCCGCTGCGAGGCTGCGGGTGAAGTCGCGGTTGGTGACCGGGGCCGGACCGACGGCGTTCATGGCGCCGGTCACGGCGGAGGTTGCGGCGGCGTGCAGCAGCAGGCCGGCGAGGTCGTCGCGGTGAATCCAGGGCATCCAGTGGCGGCCGTTGCCGAGTGGTCCGCCGAGGCCGCGGCGGAAGGGAGGCAGCATGCGGGCGAGCGCCCCGCCACCGGCGTCGAGGACGATGCCGATGCGCGGGGTGGCGACCCGCATCCCAAAGGCGCGGGCGCGGCCCGCTTCGCGCTCCCAGGCCTGACACACGTCCGCCAGAAAGCCGGTCCCGGCCGGGGCGGATTCCTCGAGGACCTCTTCGCCGCGATCGCCGTAATAACCGACGGCGGAAGCCGACACCAGTACGGCCGGCCGCTCGCGCAGCGACTCAAGGGTGGCGAGCAGATGGCGGGTGCCGCGGACCCGGCTCTCGCGGATGCGCTGCTTGCGCTCCGGGCTCCAGCGTCCGGCAGCCACGGGCTCTCCGGCGAGATGGAACACCGCCTCGACATCCTGGAAAGCTTCCCTGGGAGGCGGACCGGCCTCGGGTTCCCACGCGAAGGCCTCGAAGCCCGGACCGAGTGCCGCGCGGGCGCGTTCCGGGTGGCGCGTCAGAATGACAGGGTGATCGAGGCGCGCGAGAAGGCGCGGCCCAATGAAGCCGGTGGCTCCCGTGACGAGCGCTCGCATCAGGCCGGCTTCAGCTCGGAGGTGCAGTGGCCGCAGCGGCTGGACTTGAGCGGCACGGCCATGAGGCAGTACGGGCAATCCCGGGTGCTCGCCGGGGGGGGCGGCGGCGCCGGCCGCATGCGGTTGACCTGCCGCACCAGCAGGAAAACTACGAAAGCCACGATCACGAAGTCGATCACGGTGTTGAGGAACAGGCCGTAGTTGATCGTGGCGGCGCCGGCTTGCTTGGCGGCGGCTATCGTCGGATAGTGGCTGCCCGAGAGGTCGATGAACAGGTTGCTGAAGTCCAACTTGCCGAGGACCAAACCGATGAACGGCATGAGGATGTCGCCGACCAGCGACGTGATGATCTTGCCGAAGGCGGCTCCGATGATCACGCCGATCGCCATGTCGAGTACGTTGCCGCGCATGGCAAATTCCTTGAAGTCTTTCAGCATGTGAGATTCCCCTTCCTGGTGACTAACTCACCCGCGAAACTCCAGGCCCGCAAAGCTTACCACCGACTGCTCGTCGATGTTCCACTGCTCGTAGTGCAGCAAGCGGCCCCGGGCCGCGGGGACGGCTTGCAGGAAGGTGTAGACCGGCGAATAGCCGCACCAGCGCAGCGCATCCTGACCGGGGTGTACCAGCTCGAAGAAGCCCTCGCGGTCGGAGGCGCAGACCTTCTCCAGGCGCTCGAGGTCGGAGGCGCGCACGGCGGTCATCCGGCCCGTCTCGGCTGCGGCGGGCGTGGGGTCGCCATAGCGCCGTCCGATGTGAGCGAGGTCGATGCCCAGCACCCACAGCAGGCGCGGACCCAGCTTCTCGCCGACCTCCCGCAGCGCGTCGAAGAAGCGCCGGACGGTGTCGTTGGTCTCGGGCCGGCGGCCGGTAAGCAGGCTCTCCGCGAGCGGTCCGCATAGAATGGGCACCAGTTTAATGCCGCTGCCCAGCCGGTGCTGCAAGAAAACACACTGGAATTCGATGGAATGTTCGATGGAATGGCAGTAGTCTTCGAGCACCACGGCGTCCCCACCCCGCGCGACGAGCTCGTTGATGACCTCGAGATCGGGCTCGAGGGCGCCAAGCGGCGTCACGAAGGGTTTGCGGGTGAGCCCGAACTTCTCGGGAGGCCCGTAGTGAGAAGTGCCGAGGACAATGACGGTCTTTTCCGCCTCGGCGGGGCCGAGGCAACGGTAGGCGGCGGTATAGCTCCGCCAGCCGCCTTCGGGGCTCACGTGAGGAGCGGCGATGGCGAGCAGGCGTCCGGGGAGGTGGCCGTCGCCTTGACCGTCGGAATAGCGTGCCTGGTAGCTTTCCAGGCGCTCGCGCAGGCCTTGGTCCTCGTAGGGGTAAGCCGCGCCGGCGTGGACGGGAAGCCGCGTGGGCGCGTCGCGAAACGTCTGCTGTTTCTGCTGCTTCAACTGCTCGAACCCGGCCGTTTGCAGGAAACCATGCTCGTCGAGGGAGGCGGCCAGGCCGCCCACCACGTCATGGGGCACCAGCTCGCCGGTGAGCCGCACCAGGTGGGCCTGGAGATCGAGATCGCTGTGATCGCCGTCGAAGAACGGCAAGGCCTCCACCAGCAGCGGCGGAATGATAATGGCCGCCTCGGTATAGCGATAAGGATCGCGAACGAACAGCCCGGGCCGCTCGGCCAGCGGCGAGGGCATGAAGTCGAGGTCCAGCCGGAGGCGGGGCAGGGTCTGGGCCATGGCCTTCATCATAGCCTCCCGGGCGGCGCGCGGTACGAGGAAACGGGGCTGCGAAAGGGGTATGATATAGTTGATCGTTCATTGAAAGAGGTAGCAAGATGGAAGACAACAAGGTGTCCTACTTTCTACTCGGACTCGGGATGGGCGTGGCGGTGGGCGTCCTGTTTGCTCCCAAATCCGGCGAAGAAACCCGGGAACTACTGAGAGGTAAGGCCAATGAAGGCCGCGACTACCTGCGGCGGCGGACGGAGGAAGTCCGCGACTCGGCGAGCGAGGTGATCAGCCGCGGCCGGGAGTCGTTGCAGCAGCAGCGCGACAACCTGGCGGCGGCGCTCGAGGCCGGCAAGCAAGCCTACCGGCAGAGTGTAGGTCCGGAAACTCCCCGCGGGTCCGAAGGGGCCTGATAGGGCGGCATGGATCCTCGCCTGCTGGTTCTCCTCACGGTGTTCACGGGTGTCGCGGCGCTCGCGCTGCTCATCCAGATGTTCATCTTTTACGGCCTGTATCGCAGCGCGCGAGCCACCCAGGAGCGTCTCGCGACTCTGGCCGACCGGGCGGAGCCGCTGATCGAATCCACGCGCAAGATGGTAGACCAGACCCGGCAGCAGTCCCAGGACATTCTCAGCAAGCTGCAAGAGGTCGCCGAGACGACGCGAGTGCAGGTCAAGCGCCTAGACGAAGTGGTGGGAGAGGTGACCGTCCATACGCGCGCCTACCTGGAGCGGATCGACGAGGTAGCGGAGAGCACGGCGGAACGGTTTGAAGAGACGGTGGCGAGCGTGCAGCGGACCGTGCTGGCGCCGGTGCGGGAAGTGAACGCGGTGGCGGCCGCAGTTCGGGCGGTGGTGGGCCACCTGGGGCGGCGGCGGGGGCGGGCGGCGGTGGTCGAGCGCGCCACGCAGGACGAAGATCTGTTCATCTAGCGCCGCAGGGGCCGGGCCCCCCGGCGTCTCCAGAGGAAGTTCCCCATGTCAATACGCGTAGCTCTGTTTGGCACCAAGTTCATGGGCAAGGCGCATAGCCAGGCCTGGCGCAGCGTGAACATGTTCTTCCCGGACGTGCCCCAAGTCGAGATGAAGGTGATCGTGGGGCGCAGCGCGGCGGAGACGGAGCAGGCGCGGCGGCTCTACGGCTGGCAGGAAGCGTCCACCGATTGGCAGTCCGTCCTGCGGCGGCCGGATATCGACGTGGTGGACATCTCGACGCCAGGCGATCTGCACTGCGAGATGGCGCTCACGGCCGCGGCCGCCGGCAAGCACATCGTCTGCGAGAAGCCGCTCGCCAATACGCTCCCGGAAGCAAAGAAGATGCTGGCGGCGGTCGAGAAGGCCAAGGTTCGCCACCTGCTGATGCACAACTACCGGCGGGTGCCGGCAGTGACCCTGGCGCGGCAACTGATCGACGAAGGCCGCCTGGGGAAAATTTATCACTTTCGGGCGCGGTATCTGCAGGACTGGGCGATGTCGCCCCACCTGCACCTGCTGTGGCGCTTTGAAGCCCAGCGGGCCGGCACCGGCGCCCTCGGGGACCTGGGAGCGCACATCGTCGACCTGGGACGATATCTGTGCGGCGAGATTACCGAGGTTTCGGCGATGCTCGAAACCTTCATCAAGCAGCGTCCCGTCGCGCCCGGCTCCGAGCGCAAAGGGAAGGTCACGGTAGACGACGCGGTCATCATGATGGCGCGCTTCCGAAGCGGCGCGCTCGGCAGTTTTGAAGCCACGCGGTTCGCCCTGGGCCGCAAGAATAACAATACTTTCGAGATCAACGGCAGCAAGGGCTCCCTGGTTTTCGACCTGGAGCACTTGAATATCCTGAAATATTTTTCTTCCGACGATCCCGCCCACGTGCGGGGATTTCATGAGATCCTCTGTGTAACGAAGGGTGTGCATCCGTATGCCAGCGCCTGGTGGGCCGATGGCCACATACTGGGTTACGAGCATACGTTTACGCACACCGTTTATGATTTTCTGAAGGCCATAACTTCGCGCTCGAGGATCCACCCGGATTTCTCCGACGGCGTTCGAAATCAAGCGGTACTGGACGCCGCCGCGCGCTCGGCTGCGAAAAAGCGCTGGGTCCGGGTCGTATAGACGACGGACAGGCGCGTCCGCGCCCGGTCCGCGTCGGAGAGGCGAATGGACTGAGCGCATATGATCGACATCCACTGTCACCTCCTGCCCGGAGTGGATGACGGACCGGCCGAAGAATCAACATCTCTCGCCATGTGCCGCCTGGCGGCGGAGCACGGGACGACGGATCTGGTCGCCACGCCCCACGCCAACGCGCGGTACACCTATTCCCCGGAGCGCAACGCCGCGATGCTCCAGCGGCTGCAGGAGGCCCTCGGGCCCAAGCCGCGGCTGCACCCCGGCTGCGACTTCCGGCTGACCTACGACAACATAGCGGCGGCGCTCGAGGAGCACCAGCGGTTCACCATCGCCGGCGGACCTTACCTGCTGGTGGAGTTCTCCGACCAGGTGATCTCCAAAGGGACCTCGGAGGTGTTCGCGCGGCTGCGGGAGCGGGGCGTGGTGCCGGTGATCACGCACCCGGAGCGGAACCCGGTATTGCGCGAACACCATTCGCGGCTCTCCGTGTGGGTGCAGCGGGGCTGCCTGATCCAGGTCACCGGGCAGTCGCTGCTGGGAGGCTTTGGAGAGCGCTCGCGCGAGGCCGCGATCGCTATGCTGGACGCCCGGCTGGCGCACGTGATCGCCTCCGACGGCCACGACCTCGAGAAGCGGCCGCCCGTGCTGTCCGATAGCTTCGCGTTCGTGGTCGACCGGTGGGGAGAGGAAACCGCGCAACGGCTCTTCGTGGCGAATCCCCAGGCGATCCTGCAAGGCCGGGCCGTTGAGACGGGAAGGCCGCGGGTGGGCCGGCGCAAGAGGTGGTGGCAATTCTGGAAGTAGGGTGGGGCCGCTACTGCGGCCGGCTGAAGAGGCTTTGGCTTGCGACCAGCGAATCGAAGATCGCCAGCACCTGTTTGCGGTAGTCGTACATGCGCTGAAGATTCTCGCGGAAGTTCGACTCATAGTCGGCCGCGCGCATCCATTTCTGGAGGACTTCCTTGGGCACGTCGATGTCCCGGCGCAGCGACTCCACCCGGTGGCCGCGCAGGAACAGGGCGTAAAAGAAGGCCGCCTCACGCTGCGGTGAGAGCTGCGGGTCCGGCGATACGTACTCTGTGAACATGCACGGCCTGCCGGCCGGCCCAGCGGACCAGCCGGAAAGAATTGCCAGTATACCAAAGCGGGCTTCCGCTGCAAGCCCCCCAGTATGCGCATCGGCCGTAAGGCGAGAAAGCTTACATGGAAAACCGGCGGGACCGGGCGGCGCGGCAGCCGGCTTGCATAGAATGAAAATTGGGGAGGCCTTATCGTGCGCTTGCTGATCGCCGGATTGCTGGCCGTTACACTCCTGGCCGGAGTCGCGGAGGAGGCCCGGCGCGCGCGCGACCGTCAGGACCGCGCCACGCTCGAAGCGGCCGCCACCCGCACGCGCGCGGCCGCCGAAAAGGAACCCCGCAACGTCCGGCTGCAATACGAGGCGGCGCTCGCGGCCTCGTACCTGGCGGACGTGCTGGAGGAGCTGCAGGACCAGGCGGCGGCGCGCCAGGCCGCGGAGGCCGGCCTCGCGCCGGCGGAGCGGGCGGCGGCGCTCGATCCCAAGTCCGGTGAATACCAGCGGCTGCTGGGCACGCTGTGCGGGCAGGTGATCCCGCCCCGGAACCTGCCCCTGGCCCTGCAGTACGGCCGCCGCAGCCTAGAGGCGCTGGATCGCGCTCTCGCGCTCGACCCCAAGAGCGCGGCCGTCTATGTGAGTCGCGGTATTGGCAAGTACTATCTGCCGGCGATGCTCGGGGGCGGCGCCGACGCGGCGCTCCAGGAACTGGGCAAGGCGATAGAGCTGGACCCGAAGTCCGACGAAGCGGAACTGTGGCGGGGTCTCGCGTTTCGCAAGGCCAACCGCAACGCCGAGGCCCGGCGGGCGCTGGCCCGCGCGCTCGAGCTCAACCCGGAGCGGAAATGGGCCAGGCAGCAACTGGACAAGACCCCGGCGCCCTAAGCCCGGATCAAGCTTTCCCGTTCGGCAGGTACTTGATCAGCAGGACCTCATTGCCCTTTTCGTTATAGATCAGCTCGTCGACCAGCTTGCCGGTGAGCAGAATGCCGAAGCCGCCGGGACGCATACCCAGCTCGTCGCGAACGGCCGTGTGCCGGAAGGGATCCTCGGGACTCGACACGGCGGCGTGGGGCAGGGCCGCGAAAGAGAAACCGCGGCCGGGATCCTGGACATGATAGAGAATCGCCCGGCTGGTGCGGACATAGGTCACCTGGACGCGCTTCTGCGGGTCGGAGCCTCCGCCGTGCTCGATGCCGTTTAGAAGCATTTCGCGGAAGGCAGAGGCGATGTCCTCCTGCTCCGGCGCGGGCAGGTCCACCTTGAGCTCGCGCAAGAACTGCAAAATGCGATCGGCTACCGCGATCTTGCAGCGGACGCGCAAGGTAATCCATTCGGGCCGGGCCGAGATTACCTCCACGTCGTCTTCCCAGGACGGCGCGTCGAGGGCGCGTGCAATCATCTCGGCGACCGCGGTGGGGACGAACGGCTTGCTGAAGTAGCTGAAGGCCTGGCTGCGGATGGCGAAGATGACGTGAGCCGGCGTGCTGTCGGCCGTCATGACCATGACCTTGGCGGCGGGACGTATGTCATGAATGCGCTGGAGCAGATCGAGGCCGTTCATGCCGGGCATGTGGACGTCGGTCAGGATGAGGTCGTAATCCTTCCCCCGCGCGCGCTCCCACCCGTCCAGGCCATCGTAGGCGCTTTCGATGTGCCAGCCGTGCGACTCGAGCACCAGGGCGAGCATGCGGTGCACCAGGGGATCGTCGTCGACGATGAGAATACTTTTGGTGGGGTCCATGGGGAGCCTTCCGATTATACGACCCGGAGCCGGCGCTCTTCCCGGAGCTGGCGGTCTTAAGGCGCGGCCTCGAGCCGCAGCGTGAAAGTGCTGCCTTGGCCGTAAGTGCTCGCGACGGTCACGTCGCCGCCCATCAAGCGCGCCAGCTTACGGCTGAGCGAAAGGCCGAGGCCGGAAGAGGAACCCGTGCTGCCCGCCGGGAGCGTCTCCAGTTGCTCAAAGTCTTGGAACAGCCGGACCGCGTCTTCGGGCCGGATGCCGACGCCGGTGTCGGTGACGCGCACGCAGGCGAAGCGAGGCTCGCCCGGATCGCGCCCGGCCGAGAGAGTAACGCCGCCGCGGCTGGTGAACTTGATGGCGTTCGACACCAGGTTCACCAGGATCTGCTTGCACCGCCGGCGCTCGGTATAGAGGCTCAAGGGCGGAGCTTCGTCACGCCACGCGAGCGTGAGGCCCTTGGCTTCGGCGAGCGGCGTCAGCATCTCGATCGCCTCCCTCGCGACGGAGGCGGCGTCGACCGTCTCGCGCTGCCAATCCATCTTGCCCGCTTCGATCTTGGCGAGGTCGAGGGCGTCGTTGATCAGCAGCATGACGTGCTGGGCGCTCGCCGAAACGACCCGGAGCTGCCACTGCTGCTCGGCCGTGAGGGGGCCGTTCAACTGTTCGAGCAGGATGTTGGTGAAGCCGAGGATGGCGGTGAGCGGCGTGCGCAGCTCGTGGCTCATGGCGGCGAGGAACCGGCTCTTACGGTCGTTCGCGGCGCGGGCGTTATCGTAGAGCCGCGCCCGCTCGATCGCCAGGCCCACCTCCTGGCACACGATGTTGAGCAGGCGGATCTCGCTCGGCCAGAAGGAGTGCGGCTCCGGCAGGCACAGGTGTAAGGTGCCGACGGGCTCCCCGGCTGCCAGGAGCGGCATACAAATCGCGGACTGGTAGCCTTCCTGCAATGCCACCTCCTTCCAGGGCGCAAACAAGGGGTCGGTCGAAACGTCGGCGATCGCGTAGGGCTCGCGGGTGGCGAGGGCGCGGCCGGGCGGCGTGGAGGGATCGGCGTGGATGAGGGCGGTGCGGCGGACCCGGTCGATGTATTCAGGGCTCATTTTATAGGTGGCGGCGTAGTCGAGCAGGGTGCGATCCGCATTGAGCAGCAGGATAGAGCCGAAGCGGGCGCCGAGCGCGCGGCTGACCGTGTCGATGGCGACCTTCAGGACTTCGTCGAGCGAGGCCGGGGAAAGCATCGCCGACGACACCTCGGCGATCACGGCAAGTTCCTCGTAGCGCTTTTGCAGGTCGGGCTCGGGCATGGCCTCCGTACCCTCCGGTGGTTCGATTCTAGCGCGCCCGGGATGTTGCCGGTATGTTGAGGTTGCCGCGGCAACAGCGGTCTGGGAAACTCGGGACATGCCGACTCTGCCTCCCCCTTCACAACTCGCTGCCGAGCTGGCGGCAGCCGCCGAAAAGTGCGCGCCCCTCGAGCCGTTTAGCGCCAAGTACGGACCGTTCACCGGCGCGGAAGCGGCGGCCATCCGCCAGGCGTGGTTCGAGCTGCAATTGGCCCGGGGACGCCGAGTGGCAGGCAAGAAGCTCGGAGCGGTGCACCGGCGGTGGGGGAGGGCCACGCGCAAAGGCTCGCCTGCGGCTGGGGCTACATCCTCGACTCCAACCTGCTGCTGGACGGCACCTCCCTGCCGGCGGCCCACCTGATCCAGCCGCGCGTGGAGGCCGAATTTGCGTTGCTGCTGGGGCAGGGCCTGAGCGGTCCCGGGGTTTCGGTGCCCCAGGCGCTGGCGGCGATTGCCGGCGTCGCGGCATCCTTCGAGGTGGTGGACAGCCGGTTCCGTCCGCCGGCGCCCACCCCCGAGGATCAAGCCGCGGACAATGGGGGCCACGGCTACGCCGTCATCGCCCCACGCCTCGTCTCGGCACTTGATCTGGATCTGGCGGCCCTGGGGGTGCGGCTCGCGATCAACGGCGAAGTGAAGGGCAGCGCGACGGGAGCGAGCGTCGCCGGCAGTCCCGTGCATGCGCTGGTGGCGCTGGCGAATCAGACGCCGCTCGAGGCGGGCATGGTCATCCTGACCGGCTCGGTGGCGGGGGCTTTCCCGATTAAACCGGGGGATCAGGTGCGGGCGGAGTTTGACCGGCTGGGTGCGGTCACGCTGGCGGTGGAGTGAAGGCCACACTTTCTCGCCCATAGGGTCCGCGTGTCAACTACGCTCAGCGATAAGCTTCCGAGCGATGCTTGACCCCGGTGATTCTCAACGAGAGCGGGGCGAGTTGATAAAAAGAAAACTCGATAATCGCCGATACGCAAGTGAAGCTCGTCCCGGGGCGGACGAAGCTTCTTCACATCGCCGATTCCCGAGGTCAGGTACTCATCGCTGGCATGGAGGATATCGACGGCGGCCTCGCGATCAATCGCCCGGAGCTGGTCCTTAGCCTCTGGCGCCCATATTACGCTTTTCCTGGACTCGTTCATCCGCGCGGCGTTACGCCGAACTCGCGGAGAATATCCTCATGCGAAATGCCTTCGCCACGCTCGATGGAGGCCTTGGCACGATCCAACTCGGCGGCCGTCTCCGGGGTAATTTCTTCCGCTTCGATGGGTGCGTTGGCGATGGAACGGGCGATCGGGTCGAGCATCGCCTCTATTACCCCGCGAATGGCGCTCAACTGGCTTGGCGCCAGTCGTTCCACGAGCTCATGAACCTGCTGTTTGTCCGGGATCACATTGCAGCCATTGTAAGATTACCAGCCTCGCAGCCATTGCACCGCTGACCGCCTTCACAACAGCTCGTCCAATTCCTGGCGATCGAACCCGAGAATAACGCGGTCGCCGATAACCAAGGTGGGCGTCATGCGGCTGCGGTGGACCTCGACCAGTTCCTCCAGTGCGTCGGGGTCGCATGTCACGTCCAGCTCTTCAAATGCGATGCCGCGGGCCGAGAGATACTCCCTCAGTGTGTGGCACGGTGGTCAGGTAGGCTGCGTGTAAAGGCGGACCGCGGGCCTTTCCATGGCTGGCTTCATTTTAACCCCGCGAGTTCGGTGTCGGGCTCGGGGTGAATGACCACGCGCTGCAACTGCGGAAACTCCCGGCGGAAGCGAGCCTCGATCTGGTTTTCAAGCTCGTGCACCCGCCGCACCGACAGATCGCCCGGAAAGACGCAATGGCAGGAGACCGCAAGCTGATCCGGAGGACCGAGCACGGTGACGTCGTGACAGTCGAGAACCTCGGGGAAGGAGCGGGCGAGCGCGGCGAGAGGCTCGGCCCACGCCCGCACCTCCTCGGGCGGGAGCGGAGATTTGCGGGTCGGCGCGCCTTCGTTCTCGATGTGCGTGGTGATGACCGCCACCTGGGGGGCTTCGCGCTGGATCTCGGCTTCGAGGCTGGACACCAGCCGGTGCGCTTCCTCGAGCGGGAGGTCGCCCTTCACTTCGAGGTGGAACTCCAGTCCCACGCCGCCCGGCGCCTCGTAAGCCGCGAGGTCGTGTACGAAAAAGCGGCGCCGGCCGGCGACACGCTTCACAACATCGAAGAGGCTCTCGCCACTGTCCGGGCGGGGGTCGGTGCGAATCATGACGTCGGCGCCGGGCAGGATCTCGCGCACGGCGGCCTCGGCGGCGTCGGCCACGGCCTTGGCGTGCTCCTGGGGCGCCTGGGCGTCGACGCCGAGGGTGGCGTCCACAAAGTATTGGCTGCCGGCGTGGCGCGCGCGCACGCGTCCGACGGAGAGCACGCCGGTCGCGCCGGAGAGCGCATCGTGGAGGCGATCGGCGAGGCCCTCTGGGGCAGCGTCGAGGAGCGCGCCGACGGATTGGCGGGCGAGCCGCGCGCTCACGAAGATAACGATGCCGGCCACGGCCAGAGCCGCGACGGCGTCCGCTGTTTCGAGATGAGGAATCTGATAGCGGTGTCCGAGCCGGACCAGCGTCAGGCCCAGGATCACCACCGCCGAGGACCAGATGTCCGTCGAAAAGTGCATCGCGTCGGCCTCCAGGGCCTGGCTGTGGTACGCCGTGGCGGCGCGGCGCAAGGCCCGCGAGCGCGTGTAGTCGATCACGATGGAGACGATCATGACGGCGAACGCCGCCGGAGTGGCTTCGACCTCCACGGGATGGCCCAGCAGGCGGCGCAGGGCTTCGAAGATGATCCAGGCGCACGTCGCGAGCAGCAGGCCGATTTCGAGAAACGCCGAAAAGTTTTCGACCTTCTGGTGGCCGTAAGTGTGGTCCGCGTCGGCGGGCTTGTCGGAGACGCGCACGGCGAGGTAGGTGATGCCGGCGGCGACCAGGTCGATGCCGGAGTGCGCGGCTTCCGATAGAATGCCCAAGCTGCCCGTGGCGAGGCCCATGAAGAGCTTCAGCGCCGTGATGAAGACGGCGCCCGCGACGGACTGGAAAGCGACCCGCCGCTTGTCGGCCGCCGCCGAAAGTACAGGCATCGCAACCGAGGATAGCAGAGCCAGGCCCACGGGCCGGGCCGGAGGGCTATGCTAAAATCGCGAAAAGAATGCCCATGAACATTGTCTCGAGAATTGGCCGGAGGCTGGCGGCGGGTTTCTGCTGCGTGGCGCTGGCGGCGGCCCAGACGCCCCCGGCGGCTCCCAAGAAGATCTCGCCGGATGACGTGGTCGCCACGGTCGAAGGCGTGAAGGTCACCGCCGGAATGATCGACGGATTGCGGGCCGGCGCTCCGCCGCAGTTCCAGGCGGCCACCAAGCTGAGCAATACCGAATTCCTGAAAGGCGTCGCTGGTTTGCTGGTGCTGTCGCGGCTGGCCGAGAAGGAGAAAGTGCAGGAACTCTCTCCTTATAAGGATCAACTGGAGTTCCTGCGGCTGAACTTTCTTGCCAACGCCTATGTCGCGAACCTGAACGCGACAGTGAAGATCACGCCCAGCGACATCAAGAAGTATTACGAGGAACATAAGGGCGACTATGAGGCGGCTGTCGCGCGGGCCATTTACATCTCCTTCTCGAATACCGGCGGCACCGACCCGCAAGGCCGCCCGCGCCTGACCGAGGTGGAAGCGAAGGCCAAGGCCGAAAAGCTCGTCGCGGCGCTGCGAAAAGAAGGCGACTTTGCCCAGGCCGCGAAGGACAATTCCGATGACGCGGCGACGGCGGCCAAGGGCGGCGACATCGGACCGCTCAAGCGCAGTTCGACGGGCGTGCCGACCGAGATCCGGGAGGCCGTATTTAACCTGAAGCCCGGCGAGATCAGCGATCCGGTAAGTCAGCCGACCGGGTATTACATCTTCAAGCTCGAGGCCTTGCAGACGACTCCGCTGGAGGAGGCGGCCCCGACCCTCGACGAGGCCGTGCGCGGCGCGAAAATCAACGCCGAACTGCAGAGGCTGCTGACCAACATCAAGATCACCCACGACAACGAGGCCTTCTTTGCTGACACCCCGGCAGCGGGCCCGCCGGCCCCCAGCCCCGGTGCACCGGCTTCCCTGAGCCGGTAGCACGCCAGGGTGGCGTCCCTCCTGCCGCTGCCTTGCTGTCCTGGCGGCGGAACTGCTACGATCTGGGGCGTATAAATAAGGAGGGGCGCATGTACTCCAGGCGAGACTTTGGAAAGATCGTTCTGGCCGCGGTGCCGCTGTCGGCGGCGCTGGCGAAGATCAACTCTAAGGTTGGCGGCGTCCAGCTTGGGGTGCAGACCTATAGCTTCCGCGATTTTCCACACGACGGGGCCATTGACGCCGTCATCAAAGCCATGACCGACATCGGTCTCGGCGAATGCGAGCTTTACTCGTCCCCCGTGGAACCGGCGGGCGCGGCGGACGGCCCGCGAGGGAAGCAGAACGATCCGGCCCGCCAGCAGGCACGCGACGACTTGCGCAAGTGGCGTCTTTCTCCGGCCGCGATCGACCAGTGCAAGACGGTCCACAAGAAGTTCGACGACGCCGGTATCACGATCCACTCCTTCAATTACAGTTTCAAAGACGACTTCACTAACGAGGAAATCGAGCGGAGCTTCGACATGGCCAAGGCGCTGGGAGCCAAGGTCATCACCGCCTCTACCACGCTGCCGGTGGCCCAGCGGGTCGCGCCGTTTGCCGAGAAGCACAAGCTCGTCGTCGCCATGCACGGCCACTCCAATCTCGCCGACCCCAACGAATTCGCCAAGCCCGAGAGCTTTGCGAAGGCCATGGCGATGTCGAAGTACTTCAAGATCAACCTCGACATTGGCCACTTTTTTGCGGCGGGGTATGATCCGGTTGAATTTATCCAGTCTCACCACGAGCACATCACGAACTTGCACATCAAGGACCGCAAGAAGAACCAGGGGGACAACGTGCCCTGGGGTCAGGGCGACACGCCGATCAAAGCGGTGCTGGTGCTTCTCAAAGAGAAGAAGTACCCGATACCGGCGTTCATCGAATACGAGTACAAGGGCACGGGGACTTCACCGCAAGAAGTGAAGAAGTGTTTCGAATACTGTAAAGCGGCGCTGGCGTAGGCCGGCGGCCGGGGGGATTTGTCCAGTCCGGAGGGGACCGATGAAGGACTTGAAGCGCATTTTCGGATTGTGCGTGGTGCTGTTCGTGGCCGTCCTGTTCCACCTGCTCGCGCAGGGACAAGGCAGCGGCCAGGGCGCGGCCGGCGGCAAGAAGGCCAAGGCGGGCGCTCCGCAGAAGAAGAACTTCCTGATCAGCCGTCCGGTGCCCTCCCCCGAGGCCGTGGAGCGCGGGCAGAAGCTCTTCGTGACCCAGTGCGGCTTCTGCCATGGCGCCCGCGCGACGGGCGGCGAGAGCGGGCCGGACCTGGTTCGCTCGGTCGTCGCCCTGCGGGATGAGCAAGGCGAGCTGATCGGTCCCATCATCCGCAAGGGGTCGGCCGACAAGAAGATGCCGCCCTTCAACATGACGGACGCCCAGGTCAAGGACATCGCCAGCTTCCTGCGAGAGCGGCAGCAGGCGGCGATCAACCGCGGCGCCTACCCGCTCCAAAATTTGGTCACCGGCGACGCCAAGCGCGGCGAGGCCTATTTCACCGGCGCCGGCGGCTGCGTCAAGTGCCACTCCGTGTCGGGCGACCTGAAGGGCATCGGAACCCGCTACACGCCGGCGAACCTGTTGCCGCGTTTCCTGTATCCCGGTCCGGCGCGTTTTGGGCCGCAGCCCGGCGACAAGCCCCCGGCTCCCACCATGGTTACGGTCACGCCGTCCAACGGCCAGGCCGTCAGCGGCACGCTCGAACAACTGGACGATTTCACTGTCGCGCTGCGCGATGGCGCCGGCTACTACCGCTCGTTTGCACGCACGGACGGCCTGAAACTCGACGTTCGCGATCCGATTGCGGCGCACGAGGCACTGCTCTCCAAATACACCGACGCCGACATGCACGACCTGCTGACCTATCTGGTGACACTGAAATGAACCTGCGCCAACTTCTGACTTCCGTTTCCGCGCTGCTGCTGCCGGCCCTGCTCGCCGGGCAGGGACTGGATCTGTCAAAGCTGGGCCAGCCGCCGACCGATTCCTGGCCGACCTATCACGGCGACTATACCGGACGGCGATATAGCCCCCTGAAACAGATCAACCAATCGAACGTCAAGCAGATGACGCTCGCCTGGGTCTATCGCTCGACACCCCCTCCGGGGGGCGGCGCCGGGAGCGTCGTCAAGGCGACGCCGCTGGTAGTGAACGGGGTGCTCTACTTTGCGAGCCCCGATCACTGCTGGGCGATCGACGCGCGCACCGGCCGCGAGCTGTGGCACTACTCCTGGGAGACCTCGGGCGGCATTCACATCGGCAACCGTGGCGTCGGCATGTATAAGGACTGGATCTATTTCGAGACGCCCGACAACTGGCTGGTCTCGCTCGACGCGAAAAACGGCAAAGAACGCTGGCGCCTCGAGATCGCCGACGTGAAGCAGGAGTATTTCTCGACCCCGGCCCCGATCGTGATCAAGAATCACGTCATCATCGGCGTGGGGGGCGATTCGCTCGACGTGCCGGGCTATCTCGAGTCGCGCGATCCCGAGACCGGCAAGCTGCAGTGGCGCTGGAACAGCACGCCGCGCAAGGGCGAACCCGGCGCGGAGACCTGGCCGAATCCCGAAGCGATGGAGCACGGCGGCGGCATGACCTGGGTGCCTGGCAGCTATGATCCCGACCTGAACCTGATTTTCTGGCCGACCGGCAATCCGAATCCCGTTATGTCGGGCCAGGGACGGCGCGGCTCGAACCTGTGGACCGCCTCCATCGTGGCCCTCGACCTCGACACCGGAAAACTCAAGTGGTACTTCCAGTGCTCCCCGCACGACACCCACGACTGGGACGCCACCGAAACCCCGATCATGATCGACGGCGAGATCAACGGGCAGCCGCGCAAGCTGCTCGCACAGTCGAACCGCAACGGCTACTTCTTCGTCCTCGACCGCACCACCGGCCAGAACATCGTCTCGACGCCCTTTATCAACCTCAACTGGTCGAAGGGCGTGGACCCCAAGGGCCAGCCGATTCCCGACCTGGCCAAGGAACCCAAGACGGACGGCACGCTGGTCATGCCGGCCTCGGGCGGCGCCGCCAACTGGCCGCCGCCGAGCTACGATCCCGACACGGGCCTCTTCTACGTCAACTCCGCGCAGTCGTACAGCATCTTCTTCCTCACCGACACCGATGACAAGCCGCAAGGGTACGGCGGACGTGACCAGAGTCTGCTCTCCCGCTCGACGCTGAAGGCGATCGACTACAAGACGGGCCAGGTGAAATGGATGCACGAGTATCCGGGCCGGGCGGGCGGAGGCCCCGGCATCCTGACCACGGCGGGAAAGCTGCTGTTCACCGGCGACCCGCACGGGAACTTCGTCGCGTTTGACCCGGCCGACGGCAAGATCCTGTGGCACGCGCAGCTCGGGGCGAACGTCGGCAACGCGCCGATCACCTACGAGCTGGATGGCCAGCAGTACGTCGTGACGGGGGGCGGGGATTCGCTCTACGCCTTTACCTTGCTGAAGTAGGAGAGTCTATGCGCCTCGCCATCCGGTCGGCTTGCTGTCTGTTCGCCGCCGTCCTCCCGCTGCTGGGCCAGGGCCGCAACTACGGCCGGTCCATGGTCATCACGCAGCAGGGCATCGCCGCCACCAGTCAGACTCTGGCTTCCCAGGCGGGAGCGCAGATCCTCGCGCGCGGCGGATCGGCGGTCGACGCCGCCATCGCCGCCAATGCCGTGCTGGGCGTCATCGAGCCCATGATGACCGGCATGGGTGGCGACCTGTTCGTGATCCATTGGGAGGCCAAGACCGGGAAGCTGACCGGTCTGAATGCCTCGGGACCCGCGCCGCGCGGCCTCACGCCCGCCTTTCTCGCGAAACAAGGTGCGAAAACAATGCCGCGTAACGGCATCCATACTGTCACGGTGCCCGGCGCTGTGGATGGCTGGGCGAAAATGCACCAACGCTACGGTAAGCTGCCGTGGAAGGATCTGTTCCAGGCCGCGATCGCCTACGCAGAGCAGGGCTTCCCGGTTACCGAAGGCATTCGGGAGTCGTGGGCGGGCGCCGGCAGTGTCCGGCTGCTGAAATCCCAGGAAGATACGGCTCGCGTCTTCCTGCCCGGCGGCAAGCCACCCGCCGTGGGAGACCTGTTTCGAAATCCGGAAATGGGCCGCGCCTATCGTTTAGTAGCCGAGAAGGGCTCCGAGGCGTTCTACAAGGGCGAGGTCGCCGCCGCGATTCTAAAGACGTCCCGGCGCCTGGGCGGAACGATGATGGCCGACGACCTGGCGTCGTTCTCTTCGGAGTGGGTGGAGCCGATCTCGGTCGACTACCGCGGCTGGCGCGTCTACGAATTGCCGCCTAACGGCCAGGGCATGGCCGCGCTCGAGATGCTGAACATCATGGAAACCTCGCCGGCGGCGCCCGAAGGAGCCCTTAGCCCCGTCGAGATGCACCAGCGGATTGAGGCCATGAAGCTGGCCTACTCGGACCTGCGGCGGTACGTTGCCGATCCGCACTCCTACGACGTGCCGCTCGCGAGGCTGCTCTCGAAAGAGTACGCCCGCCAGCGGGCCGCGTTGATCGATGCGAAGAAGGCGAACTGCGAAGTGCCCCCGGGACAGCCGGTAGCGAGCGACACGACCTACCTGACCGTCGTCGATAAGGACGGCAACATCGCCAGTTGGATTCAGAGCCTCTCGGGCGGCTTCGGTTCCGGCGTTACCGTAGAAGGACTGGGCTTCGAGCTGCAGAATCGCGGGGCGGGTTTTACCCTCGATCCCAAGCATCCGAACGTGCTCGCCGGCGGCAAGCGGCCTTTTCACACCATTATTCCGGCGTTCCTCGAGCGGGGAGATTTGCATATCGGCTTCGGGATCATGGGAGGGTTTAATCAGCCGCTCGCGCACGCCCAGTTTGTCTCCGACATAGTGGACTACGGCATGAACGTGCAGGCGGCGATGGAGACGGCGCGCTTCACCAAGCGCAACGCCAATGGCTGCGATGTGTCGATCGAAACGCGCGTCCCCGCGCCGACGCTGCAACAACTCTCCGAGCGCGGCCATCAGATCGCCATCCGGCGGGAGTACACGCAGGAGATGGGGCGCGGCCAGGCGATTCTGCACAACTCGAAGACCGGAACCAATTACGCCGCCTCCGACCCGCGCGCGGATGGCGCGGCGGTGCCGGAACCTATCCGGCAGTAGCGGGGCGCTTCATCGGCCATAACGAAAAAAGAGTGCAGATCTGCACTCTTTTTCGGTCAATAGTTCAGCGTGAAAAACAAGTGAGGATGCCGATCAGCACGAAGGCCCAGCCCACCGCCGAAAACAAGATCCGCTGCAGGCTTCGTTCGGTGGTTTCCGGGGGCGAGAGCTGTGAGAAACGCGAACGCGGGTCGCGGAGTTGACGTATTCCTTCCTCGAGGCCGAGCATCAAATTATCTTTATCTGTACGGCTCAACGCGATGCTCAGCAGTCCGACGAGCATCAAAGCGAGCCTCCTACCAGTGCGTCAGCGACCCGTCCGGGCGGCTGTACACGTTCCGGCGCTGCGCCTGCGTTACTTCGCCGACCATCCTTAGTAACTTCATCTCGAGCGTCACTCCGATTCCCGGCCGGTCGTTCGGATACAGCTTGCCATTCTTGAAGTCCACGAACTCGGGCAGGTAATCGATGGGCCGGTTGCCGTAGTTGTACTCGAACAGCACCGGAGAAGGGAACGTCGCCAGGCAGTGCACCAGGGCGGCCGTGGCGATGGGGCCGGTGAAATGCGGCACGATGCCCACGACGTGCGTCTCGCACAGGGCCATGACCTTCAGGAACTCCGTGATGCCGCCGACGTTGGGCAGCGTGCAGCGGTTGTAGTCGATGTCGTGGTTCTCGACCAGCTTGTAGAAATCCCAGCGCTGGCCCCACTCTTCGCCGGCGGCAATCGGCACCGTGGTCATCTGCCGCAGTTTGGGGATGTCCTCGCGGAACTGCTCCTCGCGAATCGGGTCCTCGACCAGATACGGTTCGTACTCTTCGATCAGCTTGCAGCAACGCACCGCGTCGGGATAGTCGAACTTCTGGTGCAGATCGATGTTCCAATCGCCGTTCGGGCCGACTCCCTCGCGGATCTCCTTGCAGGCGCGGGCGACGAGGCGCACGCGCTCGTGGGTGTTGAAGACGTTATTCGGAATCTCCCCGCCGACGCCGGCATCCGAGCGGTAAGCGCGGTAGCCTGCCTCCATTACCGCCCGGGCGCGGTCCCGGAGCGGCGTATTGGCGGGCAGGCCGGGGATGCCGCTCGTCGGATAGCACTCGCAGTAATCGCGCGCCGCTCCGCCCAGCAACTCGTGCAGTGGCTCTTTCAGGGCCTTGCCCTTGATATCCCACAGCGCCATGTCGAGGGCGCCGAGGGCATGGATCTTCTCCTTCCCCGGCGAGTAGAAATATTCCATGTACATGCGCTGCCAGTTGTACTCGGTCCGGAAGGGATTGCTGCCGATGAGGCTGCCGGCGCATTGTTCGAGCGTGTCCTTGCTGCCGCCCTCACCGATCCCGGTGAGGCCGGCGTCGGTCTCGACGGTCACGATCATGTTGCTTTGGTTGAAGAGGGGATTGAGAGTGGGCGGCTGGTAGATCCGGACCCGCGTGATCTTCGCCTTGGGAAGCGCTGCCTGCGCGCGCGTCGCGAAACCGGCGGAAACCGCCGCCAGGGACTTCAGGAAAGACCTTCGATTCATGGATGCACTCCTCGTTACCGGGATGGAGGACATTGTACTGCTGGCCGGAGGGTTGCGGCGGATCTATCGCACGCAAAAAAGCGTGTTCTGGCCGCGCAGGATGATCTCGCCGTTCTGGATGGCGGGCGTGCCGACGAAGAACTGGTCCGTGAGCGTGTTAGTGGCGAGGACCTCGAACTGCTCGCCCATCTTCACGACGATCACGTCGCCTTCCTCGGAGGCCAGGTAGAGCTTGCCGTTCACGCCGACGGGTGACGCTTTGAAGTTGTAGGGCTTCGGAAGCCGCGTCTGATGGTAGTAGGGCTTTCCCGTTTTGGCTTCGAAGCAGGAGAGCATGCCCGAGTCGGTGAGGAAATAGAGCTTGCCGTCGTAGAGCACCGGAGAAGGCGTGTAAGAAGTGCCGCGCTGGTTTTGCCACACGATCGCGTCGGTGCCCGTCAGATCGCCTTCCCGCCCCAGGCGAATCGCCATCATGTTCGGGTTGCGGTACCCGCTCATCACGAAGACCAGGCCGTCGGCGGCCACCGGCGAAGGGATCGTGTTCTGGCCGAGACCGGTGGCCCACCAAATCCGCACGCCCGTCTCGAGATCGTAGGCGCATACGGCCTGGCTCGCGGAAACGACGATCTGCTTACGCCCGTTAACAGGCGTGATGTAGGCGCCACTCCAGTTGGTGCGGCCGTCGCGCTTGGTGCGCCACAGTTCGCGTCCCGTGCTCTTGTCGAGCGCCACGAGGAACGAGTCGCCGTCCTGCTGGTCGAGCACCAGGATGAGCTTGTCGCCGTCGAGCAAGGGCCAGGCGCCCTCGCCGAAACTGTTGAACATGCGGAGCGGCGGGATGTCCTTTTGCCAGACGAGCTCGCCGTCGAGGGTATAGCAGTAGACGCCCCGGGAGCCGAAGAACGCGATCACGTGCTTGCCGTCGGTGATCGGAGAGTTGGACGCGAAGCTGCCGTACTGCGGATGATGGCTCTGGTGCGGCGTCGCGACCTTGGCCACCTTTTCCCAGAGCAGCTTGCCGGTCTTGCGGTCGTAGCAGAGCAGCAGGAACTTGTGCTCCGGCTGCGCCCCGCCCGAGCCGAAACCGCCGCGGCGTCCGCCCCCGGCGGGAGCGGCTGTCTCCGGGGCGGCCCCCGCGTTGCCGGTCGGAACCGCCGTGGTCACGAAGATGCGATCGCCCCAGATTACCGGCGACGAGTGGCCGCGCCCGGGGACCGGTGCCTTCCAGGCGATATGTTCCGTGTCGCTCCAGCGCAGCGGCGCGTCGCCCCGCGCCATCCCGTCGTCGTTGGGACCACGCCAGCGAGGCCAATCCCCCTCGGCCGCCGAGACCAGGGGCGCGAGCCAGAGTGCAGAGACAAGAAGGACCAGCCAGCGTCGCAGGAGCATTGACCAAATTATAGAACGCCGGGTCGCCGGGCGGTGAAACAGGTGCTGGGAGCATATTCTCATTGAAGGATGAGCCTGAAGAACGGGAGGGTTCAAAGATGCTCGGGCTCCTTTCGGGGTTTATTTTTGGTGGATAAGGACAGCCGTCGTCGAGGCGGTGGGAATGTGGAAATC
>JBGPDC010000026.1:0-38479 GCA_041482115.1 Terriglobia bacterium
CCCAGGACGATCTGTCTCCGCATCCCGGCGATGCTGCGGTCCAGCTCGGCCAGGGGATAGGCGAGGCGCAGCGCGCCGCCCCGCCACGGACCGCTGTCGAGCGGGATAGCAACATAAAGGAAGTTGATCTGCACCGTGCCGCTCAGCCGGGTGCTCGAGCCCACTTCCCCGCGCAGGGCCGCCTCAAACTCCGGGCGGTGCGCATGGTTCTCCATGTGGCCGGCGTCCGCTTCGGAATCCGCCAAGACTTTGCCATCGCGCTGGATGACGGTGATGCGGGCGTCGACCTGCTTGGCCGCGCGCGCCACGACGGGGGGCAAGGCTTCGGGCGAGACCTCCCCCAGCCAGTCGGACAACAAGCGGGCCTTCTGCTCCAGGCCCTGGCGCAGCGTCTGCGTGAAAGCGCGCTCGAACTGGCTGCTGATCGAAAAATCGAGAAGCGCCGTTACCACCAGGATCACGGCGAGAAAGGAAAGGACGAGCTTCAGGAAGATCCGCGCTTTCATGGCGGCGTCTCAAAACGGTAGCCGGAGCCCCGCACCGTCACGATGAAGGCGGGGTTCTCCGGGTCGGTCTCGATCTTTTCCCGAATGCGCCGGACGTATACGTCGACCGAGCGCGGCGTCACGAACCTAGTCTCTCTCCACACGGCGTCGAGCAGTTGCTCTCGCGAGTAGACGCGTCCCGGATGCCGGGCCAGGAATTCGAGCAGCCGGAATTCCGTGGCGCTCAGGTCGACCTCGCGGGCGCTCACTGTAACCTTGACCGCGCCGGGATCGATCGTCAGGTCCCCCGCGGTAATAGTCACCTCGGTAGTCGGCTGGTCATGCCGGCGCAGCACGGCCTTGACGCGGGCCATCAGTTCCCGGGGGCTGAAGGGCTTGGTGACGTAGTCGTCCGCGCCCAGTTCCAAGCCCACCACCCGGTCGGTCTCCTCGGCCTTCGCGGTCAGGAAGATGATCGACGATCCGGCGAGCTTCGGGGACCGGCGGATCGCCCGGCACAAGTCGAGGCCGTCGCCATCGGGCAGCATGATGTCCAGCACGAAGAGGGTGGGCTGGGCCTTCTCGGCGGCGGCAATGACCTGCGCGCCTTCGGAGAAGACCCGCGTGGTGTATCCGGCCGCTTCCAGATTGAAGCGCACGAGGGAGGCGATATCGAGGTCGTCCTCGACTACAAAGATGGTGCGATTCACGGGGCTTTTCTTTTACCGATCCTCGGTCGTATTTTACCGTTCCTCGGGCGCCCCCGATACCACTTGATGGAACTTTGATCCTGTCGCAACAAGACTGTAACAACGGTTCGTTGGGAATCAATGAGTTACGATGGAAGTGTATGGCACTTACCCTCGAGGGCAAGGCCGCGGTAGTGACCGGAGCGAGCAAAGGGGTCGGCCGCGGCATCGCCCTCGCACTCGCCCGCGCGGGCTGCGACGTGGCGGTCAACTATCACTCCGATGAAGCCGGCGCCAAGGAGACTGTGGCGGAAATCCAGAGACTCGGCCGCCGGGCTATTGCCGTCGCGGGACACGTCGGGAAGGCGGAGGACATCGACGCGATGCTCGAGCAGGCGACTCAGGCGTTCGGCCGCTTGCAGATCTGGGTGAACAACGCCGGCGTGCAGGTCTGGAAGCCCTTGCTCGAGCTAACCGAGGAGGAGTGGGACCGCGTCATCAACACCAACCTGAAGGGGACTTTCCTCGGCACCCAGCGCGCCGCGCTCCACATGAAGCAGTCCGGCGGCGGCCGCATCATCAACATCGGCTCCGGGTCGAACAAGATTCCCTTCCCGAACCTGGTCAGTTATACGGCGAGCAAGGGCGGTATCGAAATGCTCACGAAGGTCTCGGCCGTGGAACTGGGCCCCTATGGCATCACGGTCAACTGCGTCGCTCCGGGCGCGATCGAGATCGAGCGCACCAAGCAGGAAGCTGTCGATTACGCCGGCGCGTGGGCGCCCCTCACGCCGGTCCGGCGCATTGGTTACCCCGCGGATGTCGCCCAGGCGGTTTGTTTTCTGGCCTCCGACGATGCTTCGTTCATCACCGGACAGACGGTTTACGTCGATGGCGGGTTGTTCGTCCAAGGGCCTTGGCCTTATCGTCATGAGTAAATTCCAGCAGGCGATACTGGTGGTCCTGGCGCTCACCGCTCCGCTCGGCGCGGAGCAGCACTCGCACGGTTATTTGTTCGTGGCCCCCGGGCGGCGTGACCGGCTCCGCCCGCACCAACGCAACCGTGCACTTGGGCGCGGGTGGCGAGCTCGCCTTGCCGAAAGGCTTCGGGGCCGGCGCCGAACTGGGCGCTCTCGGTCCGACCGACAATTCCGCCGACGTGCTGCGCGTGTTTTCGCTCAACGGCTACTATCACTTCTCGCGGCGCAGCGGGAAGCTCGACCCCTTCGCCACCGCCGGGTATAGCCTGTTCTTCCGCAACGGCCACGCCAACCTGTTCAACTTCGGCGGCGGGATGAACTACTGGTTCCTCTCGCGCGTGGGTTTCCGGGCCGAGATCCGGGACCATGTTACGAACACGGGTGGCACGGTTCACTACTGGGGCGTCCGGTTCGGGCTGAGCTTCCGTTAACGGTAGTCCGGCGGCGGTTAGGGTCCCTCAGGCCGCCGCGCCACGCGCCGGGTACCCCAGGTCCGCCAGGGCTGCGCGCAGTCCGGCGCGCTCTTCCGGGGTCAGGTCGGGCATCGGCTTGCGGGCTTTGCCGCCACCGACGCCCAGCATCTCGAGCGCTTCTTTGCACGGGGCGACGTATCCCGGGTCGTATTCGAAGTAGCGGTTGAGTGGCTGCACGCGCATGTGCTCGGCGAGGGCCGTGGTGTGGTCCCCAGCACGGAACGCGCGGTAGATAGCGGCCATTTCGCGCGGAATCACGCACGCTGCGGTCGAAAAAATCCCCCGCGCCCCGACGCACAGCGCCGGATAGAACTGGCTGTCGATGCCGGTGCAGAGCGAGACCCGGTCCCCTGCGAGACGAATCGCCTCCACCAGCGCCCCCAGATCGCTGTTGCTCTGCTTGAGGCCGATGACGTTGTCGAGTTCCATCAGCTCGGCGATCAGCGACGGCTTGAGGTCGTTACCCGTGTAGAGCGGGTTGTTGTAAACCACGACTGGGACCGGCGACTCCCGCGCCACCGTGGCGAAGTGCTCGTAGAGCGCCCGGTCGGGTAGCGGGAAATAAAATGGCGGCGTCAGGATGACAGCGGCGGCGCCGGCACCAGCCGCGTCCTGCGATAACTCGAGGGCTTCACGGGTGCTGCAGGCCGCCGTCCCCGCGATGACGGGGACACGGCCGTGCGCCTCCTCGGCCACCACGCCCTCCACCGCACGCTTCTCGTCGCGCGTCAGGTGCGGAAACTCGCCCGTGCCACCCGCGGTCATGATGCCGTCCGCGCCGCCGTCGATCACGTAGCGGGTGAGGCGGCGCAGGGCGGCCTCGTCCAGCCGGTCCCGGGCGTCGAAGGGGGTCACAATGGCGGCGATTACGCCGTGCAGTTCACTGGCTTGCATGCCGCACAGTATCGCATCCTGGCCTGCCCCGCGAGAGTTTCCCTGACATCGTCTCGCCCTCTGGTAACAATCTCGCTAGGCACCCCAAGCGATCACAACAGGATCATTGCAGGGCCCTGTTCGAATCTTCGCTTCTTTCATAAATAGCTGATTCTAAATAACTTAACAAGCAGGCGATTGCCGGCATGATATACTCTTGGTGAAGCAGTGTCGGAGTGGTACTCTGATCTCGCCAAGACGATGAGCGTCAATACTGAACGTAAATTCGTTGCCCCTGGCCGGTCCGTTGTGGCCCAGCCGAAGGGGCCCGTACGTCTCCGTTTCACTGAAGATGTGAACGGAGCGTTCCTTGAGATAGGCATTGACTATGAGCGAGCCGAGGTCCCCGATCGTCGGTATTACGCGGACTACTGCAATGTCGTTCAGGCAAGATCCGGTATTAGCTTCGTATTCGGTCGGCTGGTTCCGGGTGAATCGGCGCTTCGTACCAAGGTAGAAATTTCATTTCCGGAGACGCTTTTCGTCGGCCAGCTTTGGAAAAGCTCTCGGACGCTTCATGAGAACTTAGCAAAAGACTTCGGCGGGAAGCTACCACCGTTGCCCGGTGAGCTTCAGGACACTGACAAAGTACAGGGATTTCGTGCGAACAACGTATTCATGGCGGCGATTGGCGATGACTCTATCATGGATTTCTACTACATTGCTCCACCTGATATCCACTTCGTCCGCTCTGGTAAGAGATCCGATGTCCACTTGGAGCCTATCGTCCGGATTGCATTGCCCACTACTTTGATGATTGAATGTCTGGAGCAGTGCAGACCGCACGTGGAGCGGTTGCGCCATGTCGTGGAGGAGGCTAGACAGCATGAATGAGCAGTGGGACATAGTGAATGCTGTTTCTCCTGTGGAAGATCTGACCGAGAGGCAAAGGAACCCTCGGCGGCACGCTCGTGGGCCTTCTGCGTTTTCCGCCGCTGTGTTGGCAATTGGTTTTGCTCTTACGCTACCTGCAACCGTGGTGGTGCCTCTTACTGACAGCACTTCTGACGTGATTTCAGTGGTGCATCGCGCGCCAAAGCCACAGCCAAATCGGGAATCTAGCTCCCTGAAAGAGGAAGAACCATCCAGCGCGGACTTCGCGCGGGCGCGGTCTGGAGAGAGCCTGGCCAGAGCATTTGATTCCTACTTCAGACCTCCGTCGGATTCCGAGTCTGAGATAGAACCCGACGAGAGCTGCTTTTTCTGAAGCAATGATCCTCCCATGATGGCGAAGTGGGACACGGGCGACTTGTGGCAAACGAGTACTATTGCGATCCTGTCGAGGGACAGTTACGCCAGGGTGATATCTTCGAGTGCGGCCCCCATGCCTGGATCGATTCCAACTCCGGGACTCTGCCGACCAAGAACCAGGAAGTGCCGATATCGACGATATGCCGGGGAGCGCCGGCTCTCCTTCTGAACCACGACTGCGAGATTGCCCACGGAAAGTCTTCGCAACGGGTCGTGATCTGCCCAGTAAAGCCACTCTCTGAGATCGCCAAGGACTTGCAGGGGCACGCCAAGAAGAACAGAATTGCGAATCTGTTCTTTCTGCCGCGATACAAGGAGCGCTTGGGCGATAGCGTTGCCGTATTGAACCAGCTGACGACCGTTCACATGGATACGCTGCGGTCGATTGAAAGGCTGGCTACGCTGGACATCCTCGGGCGAAAGGCGCTTTACGCACAGGCTCTCCGATGGCTGAGTCGCTGGGTCTTGGCGGAAGTGCAATGCCCCCATTGCGAAATTATGTTCGATCCCTCAAGAACACTGCCAACGAGAGCCCCGAACGATCCTTGATCCGACGAGCGATGCCCGTTGGGAGCCGCCTCCCCGGTCACGGCCGGCACTCCCGTCCCGGCTTGTTAAACTGAAAGCATGCTGCAACTGACCGGGGCGCAGAAGCGCTTCGGCGAAAAGCTCTTATTTTCCGGCCTCGACTGGATGATCACCGAGCAGGACCGCATTGGTCTGGTCGGCGGCAACGGCAGCGGCAAGACCACGCTGCTCAAGATCCTTTCGGGCGTCGAGTCGCTGGATGGCGGCGAGTGCTCCCGCTCGAAGGGCCTCACCGTCGGCTACCTGCCCCAGGACGGCCTCACCCTTTCGGGCCGCACCGTTTTCGATGAATGTCTGAGCGTCTTCTCCGAGGTCCTGAACCTCGAGCAGGAGCAGCGCGATCTCTCCGACCGCCTGGCCCATCTCGACCCCGCGGGTCCCGAGTATCGGGACGTCGCCAATCGCTTCCACCGCGTCCAGGATGAGTTCCACGCTCTCGACGGCTACACCATCGAGGCGCGCGTCGGCACGGTCCTCTCGGGCCTAAGCTTTCCCAAGGAAGACTGGACGCGCCGCACCGAAGAGTTCTCCGGCGGCTGGCAAATGCGCATCGCGCTCGCCAAGCTGTTGCTCGAGAGTCCGGGCCTGCTGCTGCTCGACGAGCCCACCAACCACCTCGACCTCGAGGCCCGCAACTGGCTCGAGGACTACCTCAACTCTTACCCCAACGCCTGCGTCATCGTCTCGCACGACCGCTATTTCCTCGACGTCACGGTGAAGAAAATCGTCGAGCTGTGGAACCGCAACGCGCACTTCTACGCGGGCAACTTCTCCCGCTACGAGACCCTCAAGCAGGAACGCCTCGCCCAGCTGGAGGCCGCGTACAAGAACCAGCAGGACCACATCCACCACCTCGAAGTCTTCATCAACCGTTTTCGCTACCAGGCCACCAAGGCCGCGCAGGTGCAGAGCCGGATCAAGGAGCTCGAAAAGATCGAGCGGATCGAGCTGCCTCCGGAGGAGAAGGCGATCCACTTCCGCTTCCCGCAGCCGAAGCCCAGCGGACGCGTGGTCTACGAATTCCGCAAGGTGGCCAAGAGTTACGGCGCGAAGAGAGTTTTCGAGGACGCCAGTTTCTTGATCGAGCGCGGCGACCGCGTGGCGCTGGTGGGACCGAACGGGGCCGGCAAATCCACGCTCATGCGGATGCTGGCCGGCGTCGATCCGCCCACCGCCGGCGAAACCACGCTCGGCCACCACGTCGGGGTCGATTACTTCGCGCAGGACCAGTACAAGGCCCTCAACCCCGAGGCCCGACTGCTCGACGATCTTGCGGCGCTCGTCCCGCGCGCGACCCAAACCGAGCTGCGGAACCTGCTCGGCTGCTTTCTTTTTTCGGGCGACGAGGTGTTCAAGCCCATCGGGGTGCTCTCGGGCGGCGAGCGCAACCGCTACGCTCTCGCCCGCATGTTGCTGGTTCCCTCCAATCTGATTCTGCTCGACGAGCCGACCAATCACCTCGACCTGCGCGCCAAAGACGTGCTGCTCAGCGCCCTGCTCGCTTTTTCCGGCACCGCCGTCTTCGTCTCCCACGACCGGCACTTCATCGATCGCCTGGCCACCCGCGTCTTCGAGATCGGCGAGGGCACGGTCCGGGTCTATTCGGGCAACTACGAGGACTACCTGTGGCAGAAGGAGCGCGGCAGCACGTCGCTATCGCGGGCGCCCGCCGGGGCCGCCCCTTCGAACGGCCGGGACTCCCGCTCGGAAGCCAACGCCAAAGGCGCGCCCCGCCTGAATCCCCTCAAGGCCGAGCGGTTGAAACGCCGGGTCGCCGAGATCGAGCAGCAGTCGGCGAATCTGGAGCGGGAGATGGGGCTGCTCGAGGCTCAGCTCGCCGGATCTTTCCACGATCACCGCGAGTCCAAGCGCCTGGTGAAGGAAATCGCCGGCCGCAAGGAACAACTGGACGCCCTGCTCGCCGAATGGGAGCAGGTCGGCGCCGCCCTGGAAACTTAGCCTTTACTGGTTCTTGCTCCGCTGGGCCACCAACCGGCGGGCTTCCTCGGTCAGCGCCCGCGCCTTCGGCAGCAGGTCGATCGACGCCTGGACATCCGGATCGCTCTCCACGTAAACCTTATCGCCTTCATCCTTGTCGAGGCCGGACTGGTAGATCTCCCGCTTCAAGTTGCGCTTGACGAAGTCCAGGTGCTTGGTGAGCTCCGCCTCGGTGTACGGAATTTTCTCGTGGGTCAGGAACTGCCGGAAGTCCTGGAGCGTGGCGTCGTCCACGTCCCAGTTGGGAGGCAGCTTCTCGCGCGTGATGAAGAAGTGCTGCGCGTAGCTGAAGAAGGCGTAGCGCCGCAGCAGCTCGTTCTGGAATTTGTCGTTCTTCTGCGCGGCGAACCGCACGTCGGGGGTGATGCCGTCGCCGCCGTAAACGATGCGGCCGCTATCGGTCATCTTCGGCTCGAGCTTCGGAGCGCGGTGGTTGTCCCGGCAGGGATCCGAGTAGTACTCATACAGCGAGATGTTGTCGTACCGCCGCTGGATGAGCCGCCCGCTGGGGGTGTAGTAGCGCGCCGTCGTCAGCGCCAGGCCGGTGTTGTGGTTGAGCGGATAGACGGTCTGCACCAAGCCCTTGCCGAAAGTGCTCGTGCCCGCGATCAGCGCGCGGTCGTGATCCTGCAGCGCGCCCGCCACGATCTCGGCCGCCGAGGCCGAGCCGCAGTTCACCATCACCACCATCGGGTAATTGCGTCCGTTGTTGCCGCGCTGCGCCCGGTAAGGCTTCTCGGCCGAAGCCCGCCCGTGATGCGAAACGATCACCTGCCCCTTGCGCAGGAACTTGTCGGCCGTGGCCACGCCCTCCGTCAGCAACCCGCCCCGGTTTTCCCGCAGGTCGAGGATCAGCCCCTTCAGGTTGGATTCGTTCAGATCGCGCAGCGCCTCGGCCACTTCCCGGCCCGTCGTTTCGCTGAACGTTTCGACCCACATGTAGCCGATGCCGGGCTTGATTTGAAATGAGATCGGAACGCTCTTGCGGGGAATCTCATCCCGGACCACGGTGAATTCCAGCGGTTCCGCGCGCCCCTCGCGCTCCATGGTGATCTTTACCGAGGTGCCCTTCTCGCCCCGCAGCCGCTTGGCCACGTCGCTCACGTTCATGCCGTCGGTCGACTCGTTATCCACCTTGGCGATGATATCGCCCGGACGGATGCCCGCCTTGTAGGCCGGCGTTCTCGGGAACGGCACAATGACGATGACACGCCGGTTGCGCTGCCCCACCTGCATGCCGACGCCGGCATAGTGGCCCTTCTGCTCTTCCCGCAACGAGTTGTACTGCTCGGGATCGAAGAACGAGGAGTGCGGGTCCAACTTGTGCAGCATCCCCGGGATGGCTCCGTTGTAGACCGCCGTGTCCGGATTGACGGGGTCCGCATAGTTCTGTTCGACCAGGTTATAGATCGAGGCGAGGGCGCGGACACTCTGCCGCAGGCTGTCTTCGTCGCCCTCGGCGGCACGCGCCTTCGGGCCGTAAATACCGCCAAACAGGGAACAAATCAGGATGGTAAGGACAGCGAGCAGCAGCGCGCGGCGGGTCGGAGTCAGAGCCAACACACACCTCCCAGCCCGGGCCGGTCCCGGGCACACCCCTTAGTATAACAACAGGTCCCGGTTTTGGCTTTTGACTTTTGCCGCCCGATTTGACCACAATAGGGTCCGTAGGAGGTAAGCGCATGGGTCCGCTCGGCGTGCCCGAGATGATTTTCATTTTCCTCCTGGCCTTGTTAATACTGGGTCCTAAGAAGCTCCCTGAAATCGGGCGCACCCTGGGCAAGGGCATGGCGGAATTCCGGCGGGCGTCGAACGAGCTACGCAGCACGTTCGAGCGCGAGATGAGTACCCTCGAGCAGGAGGACCAGGCGTTGCGGTCGACCACCAAGTCGATCGCCGGCGACACTCCTCTGGCTACCGCCACCCCTAACGTGTACGGAGATGCTGCATACCCGTACTACGACGAAACCACCTCCAGCGCTTCCGCAACTCCGGCCGCTGATCTCCACCCGGTCCCCGAAAATGGGGCCGGCACCCCTCCGGTCCAGGCCGCGCAAGCGGCTCCGGCGCCGGTCAAGGACAGCGGAGTCCACACTTAGAGCGGGATGGATTTACCCGAAGATCACGAAAGGGCGAAACGCCCTGAGGGAGAGGTCTCGCCGAGCCAGGTCTCGCCGAGTGAAGTCTCGCCGGATCCGGGGCCACCCCCGGCGTCCGGGGGGCCGAGCGGCCCCTCCGACCTGCCCTCCGAAGAGGATCCCGGCGCCGCGAGCCCCGTCGCCGATAGCCATCACTATTACGACGATCCCTACCTCGAAGGCAGCTACGACAGCGGCCACTCCGCCGGGAGTGCTTCTTCGACGGCGGTCGCCCCGGCGCCTCCTGTGCACTCGGGCCCGCCCGCGGGCGGCCCACCGGGCGGCGACGGGGGCGATGACGGCCACGGCGAGGACGAAGAAGGCATGGTACGCATGTCGTTCCTCGAGCACCTCGACGAGCTGCGGCGGCGTCTCTTCTACGCCGTGGGCGGTCTGGCCCTCGCCTTCGGCCTGTCGCTCACCTTCGCCAACTATCTGTGGAACATCGTCGCAGGACCGGCCGTCCGGGCCCTCGAACAGCTCGGCGTCAACCCGCCCGAGCTGGCCCAGATCGCCCCGCTCGAATACTTCAACGTCGTGTGGTTCAAGCTGCCGGCGCTGGCCTCGATCTTCATCGCTTCTCCCATCTTGCTCTACCAGGTCTGGGCTTTCATCGCGCCCGGCCTCTACAAGCGCGAACGCCGCTGGGCTGCCCCCTTCGTCATCTCCACGGCGGGGCTTTTCATTTTGGGCGGGCTGTTCGGCTACTTCGTGGTGTTTCGCTTCGCCCTGGTGTTTCTGCTGGGACTGGGCATCGGCAATCACGTCCACCCGATGGTCTCGGTCACCGAGTATTTCGACATCTTCGTCAACGTCATGCTGGGGATCGGTGTGGTCTTCGAGCTGCCGGTCCTGATCTTTTTCCTGACCCTGATCCGCGTGCTCAGCCCGGCGTTCCTGATGAACCACGTGCGCTACGCGATCCTGGGCATCTTCATCCTGGCCGCGATCATTACTCCGACGCCCGACATCTTCAACATGGTGCTGTTCGCGACGCCGATGTGCCTGCTGTTCTTCGTGGGCATCGGGGCGAGCTACATCCTGGTGTTGCGGCGCGAAAAGCGTAAGTTCCCCTGGCGGCCGGTCCTCGGCTACGTGGCAGGCTTCCTGGCGCTGGTGGCGGCCATGATGTACTACTTGCACGCCCGGTCCGGCTACCACTTTGTCGGGCGCTTCCCGTGGTTTATGCGGTAAGGTTGGCGCGGTAGCGGACGGCGCCGTGTCGTCGATGAGGGGGGGCGGCCGGGCCCGCGTAGTATACTGGTACTACCAACCCATGCCGGAAGCTGCCTTCCCCGATCATTACGAGATCCTGCAGATCAGCCCCAATGCCGAGGCGGAGACCGTGCAGCGGGTCTACCGGATGCTGGCCCAGCGCTACCATCCGGATAACCACGAAACGGGGGACGACACCAGATTCCGGGAAGTCACCGAAGCCTACCGGGTGCTGAGCGAGCCCACGCTGCGGGCCCAGTACGACGTCGAATACCACTCCCGCAAGAGCCTGCGCTGGCGGGTCTTCGACGAGGGTGTCGCCGCCGACGGCTTTGAATCGGACAAGCAGCTCCGGCACGGGATTCTCTCCCTGCTTTACACCAAGCGCCGCGCCGAGCCTTTCAACCCGGGCGTGTCCCTGCTCGAGCTGGAAAATCTGCTGGGGCGCCCGCGGGAACACCTGGAGTTCAGCATGTGGTTCCTGCGGGAAAAGGCCTATGTCGGCCGCACCGACGACAGCTTCTTCCTGATCACCGCGGACGGCGTCGAGTATGTCGAGGAGTCGGGCCTCGGCAAGCAGATGCAGAAGCTGATCGAGCACCGGCGGGGCGCGGGCGCGCCGCCGAATGGGGAGCCCGGCGCGTAAAGGGGCGCTAGACGGCTGGGCGCGGACGGGAGCGGTGTGGCGTGTTCCCGAGCCAGAGCGAGAGCCGGCGCCGGCTTTGCGGCGAGATGGTCCGGCGGTCGAGCCGCCCGTGGCGCGCCAGGTGCAGGCCGAGCAAGTGCGCGGCCTGGAAGGGCTTCGAGCG
This sequence comes from Terriglobia bacterium, assembly GCA_041482115.1. Classification (GTDB taxonomy): domain Bacteria; phylum Acidobacteriota; class Terriglobia; order Bryobacterales; family JACQDG01; genus JBGPDC01. The sequence goes on from JBGPDC010000026.1 coordinate 11,560, forward strand.
CTGAAAGGCCTCCAGGGCGGCAATCATTTCGTCAAACCACCTCTTTTCCGAGCGTAGTTTGCGAAGGGTGGTTTCGACGTCCAGTACTCTCTCCTGTTATTCAAGTGGCCTCGTCCGGGCCGAAATCTCAGAAAAACTCCGGGAGGGGCAGAGGTTTCGCTTCTCCTATCGCGGACCTCGCCCGGGCCCGGCGGCTATAATTGATTTGTGCGTTCGCAGGACCGGCCCGCACTCGGCATCACCGGGGCGGTGGCCGGCTTATGCCTCGGCTTTGCCATCCTGGCCGCCTGGAGTCCTCTTGGCCAGCAACTGGACGCTTTCGCCTACGATTTCCTGTTGCGGCTGCGCGCTCCCTCGCCGCGCGCCAGTGCCGCGGTGGTTCTGGCCCTCGACGAGCCGACCTTCCGGGCCCAGGGCAGCATGGCGCACCTGCGGCGTCCTTTGACGGAAGCCCTGGAGCGGGTGGCACGGTCCGGCGCTGCCGCCGTGGCGGTCGATATCCAGCTCGCCGACCTCTACGACGCCTACTGGGACGACCGACTGGCGCAGGCGCTTGCCGCCAACTCCAACCTGGTACTGGCCTCGAACCTTGTCGGGGACCGCTCGACCGGCCAAGTCACGTGGGAAGATCCGCGGCCGGAGTTTGGCCGCCACGCCACGCTCGGCCACGTCCACGCCGACCCCGACCCCGACAGTATCAACCGCCAGGTGCTCCTCGAAAAGGCGGGGCTCGACGTGGGACGTCCCACTCGCCGCTGGGCCCTGGCCCTCGAAGCGTATCGCCTCGCCTCGGGCGGCGCCCCCGTGGTCGAAACCGCCGAGACGCTGGAGATTGGCCCTGCCGTGATCCCCGCGCCGCGCCGCGAGGAGCGGGCGGTGCGGGTGAACTTTCCCCCCGACCGGATCGAGCAAATCTCGGTCCAGTCCTTCCTCAACCGGCCCGAACTCGCCGCCCGGCTCCGCGGCCGCGCCGTGTTCGTAGGCGTCACCGTCCAGGGCGGACCCGATCGCCTCATGACTCCCTACTCCGCCTGGTACGGCGAGGCCACGCCCGGGGTGCTGATCCACGCGGAGCTTTACGAGACCCTGGCCCGCGGGGCGTTCCTGCGCACCGCGCCGGAGTCGCTCACGCTGGCCACGGCCTTCTTACTGGCCCTCGCACTCGCCGCCTGCTTCCACTTTCTCGCCGGCGCCCGGGCGTTTCTCGCGGGGCTCGTCCTGGTCGCCGCTGGCCACGCCACCCCGGTCCTGGCCTTCGCTCGCGACCGCGTGATGCCGGTCTCCCCGGCGGCAGCCACCGCCTGGTGCTGCTTCCTGGGACTCGGGACGCGCCACTACCTCTTCACCCGCCGCCGTCTCGGCCAGTCCGAGGCCCAGCGGGCGCGCTACCAGCAGGCGGTCCACTACGTCACCCACGAGATGCGCACGCCGCTTACCGCCATCCAGGGATCGAGCGAGCTGATGGGACGCTATACGCTGACCGAGGAGAAGCGCCGCGAAATGGCCGCCCTCATCCATGCGGAGTCGCGGCGTCTCGCCCGCATGATCGAGATGTTCCTGAGCGTGGAGCGCCTCTCGGCGGGAGAGCTGGAGCTCAAGCGCGAGCCGGTGTCGAGCGCCGCGGTGGTCGAGACCTGCCTCGAGCGGGCGCAACCCCTCGCCGAGCGCAAGCAGATCGTCCTGCGTTTTGAGGCTTCCCACGGCAGCGCCGACCCGGTCCTCGGCGATCGCGAGTTCCTGGAATACGCCTGCTATAATTTGATAACGAACGCCATTAAGTATTCCCCGGCCAACACCCAGATCCTCACCGGCGTCGGACGCACCGGCGATTCCATTCGCATCACCGTGCAGGACCAGGGCTATGGCATGGAGGCGCACGAGGTGAAGCAGATTTTCCAGAAGTTCTACCGCACTCGCCGCGCGCAGGAGTCGGGCGAAACCGGCACCGGCATCGGCCTGTCGCTGGTGGAGGAGATCGTGCTCCAGCACGGCGGCTCGATCGAGGTCGAGAGCCGCGTGAATCAAGGCTCGCGCTTCACCCTGGTACTTCCGCGCGCGCGCGACCGGGTGGCCGAGGCGGCCCGATGAGCGGACTCGCGGACAAAACCCGGCTGCTGCTGGTGGAAGACGATCCCGGAGTGCGATCGACCATCGTCAGCTTCCTCGAGTTGGAGGGCTACCCGATCGACGCCGTCTCGAGCACGTCGCAAGCGCTGGAGCATCTGGCCGGCGCTTCCTATCCCATCGTCATCTCGGACATCTACATCGACGAGCACACCGGTCTCGACGTGCTGCGGGCCGCCCGCGAGCACGATCCCGCTTGCGCCGTGATCCTGATGAGCGCCCGGGGCAGCATGGAGACCGTCATGGCGGGCACGCGCGGCGGCGCCTTCGACTACATCGCCAAGCCCTTCGACCTGGACCGGCTGCTGGACGCCATCCAGCGCGCCGAAGCCGCCCGCGTCCCCGCCGAAGAAGAGCCTCCGGGAGAGGCGCCGCTTGCAACCGACATGCTCGGCCACTCGCCCGAGATGATCGCGCTCTTCAACTCCATCGCCCGCGCCGCCCTGACCGACGCGACGGTCCTGATCGAAGGCGAGACCGGCACCGGCAAGGAGATGGTCGCCGGGCGCATCCACCGGGAGAGCAAGCGGAACCAGGGACCCTTCATCCCGATCGATTGCACGGCCATCACGCCGACGCTGCTCGAAAGCGAGCTGTTCGGGCACGTCCGCGGCGCCTTCACCGGCGCCGACCGCGACCGCCCCGGCCTGCTCGAAGCCGCCACTCACGGCACCGCCTTCCTCGACGAAATCGGCGAGGTAGACGCGAACTTCCAGCCGAAGCTGCTGCGCTTTCTCCAGGAACAGGAGATCCGCCCGGTCGGCTCGGCGAAGTCGCGCCCGGTGGACGTGCGGGTCGTCGCCGCCACCAACCGCGACCTGCAGAAGATGGTCGAGGAGGGCAAGTTCCGCGAGGACCTCTGGTTCCGGCTGAACGTGGTGCGGCTGCGGGTCCCGCCGCTGCGCGAGCGCCGGGGCGACATCCCGCTGCTGGCCCGCCACTTCCTCGCGCGCTTCAACGAGCTTTACGGCAAGAAGCTGCGCCTCGCCGACGGCGCCCTCAAGACCTTGCAGGAGTACACCTGGCCGGGCAACGTCCGCCAGTTGAAGCACCTGCTCGAGAAGCTCGTGATTCTGACGAATCCGCCGGCCCTCGACGCGGAGGACGTGCGCGGGGCGCTCGAGGAGCTCGATCCCCACGGCCGTCCGGTCGAATCGCTCGCCGACGCCGAAGCCGAGCAGATCCGCAAAGTGCTCACCGCCACCGCCGGCAACAAGAGCCGCGCCGCCCAGATCCTAGGGATTGAGCGGAAGACGCTCTACCGGAAGCTGGAGCGCATGGGCATGGCCGGGTAGCTGCCCATTTTGATCGCCAAACGAGGGGTAAAACGCCTGAAAAACACCCTTTTGCCGCCCCCCACTTTCAATCAAACGTATGACTGAATAGGTTGCAGAGCCTCGACGTAGGGCGGTCCCCCTGGACCGCGCCGGGCCGCGCGGACGGACGGTGCTAGAATGAGCCGGACCTGTCAGAGACTCTGCAGGTGGGCCGGTGCAGACCCAAAAGGAGAAGCCCTCATGCCTGACAGAATAGAAACGATCCCGGAGAAAACGAGATGGGAGATCGCAACCAAAGGATTGACCGGCGCCTACATTGCAATTTCCAATGCCTTAAAGCAGGCTGTCGGACAGAAGAAGTTTGAGGAGTTCAACGGGTCGCTCTGGTATGAGGCAGGAAAGGGGGCGAAGGGATTCGCTGACACCCTCGGACTACCCACGAAGGACGCCAGCGATGTCGAAGCGGCGATGCATCTCCTTGCCAAAGCGTCCATGGGACCGGAGTTTGTCTTCGAAGTTGTGGAAGCTACCAAAGACAGATGTGTGGGAAAGACTTCGGAGTGTCCTTGGCACAAGAGGTGGAAGGAGCAAGGCCTCGAGATGGATACCTGCGGCGTAGGGCATCAACGATGGGGGGACGGAGCCGCCGAGAGTTTAAACCCGAATTTTACGTTCAAGCTTACCAAGAATATGCTGCATGGCGACCCCCATTGCGAGTGGGTCGTAGAGCGGAAGAAGTAGCTGAAGTACCCTCGACTCCTCAAATCAAAACCGGGCAAATTTGCCCTGTTTTGACCTCGCATTCGCAAGTTGCTGATTCTGAGAGAGCGTGCGCGGGGCGCTCGATGCCCGGGTAGCGGCGCCCGTCGCGGCAGCTACGGGGCCGGGGTCGCCGGCTGGCGCAACCGCGCATACCAGGCTTCGACTGTTTTCCGGTCGGACACATTTGGGGGCACGTTCTGGTCGTGGAGGTAGCCTTGCAACGCTTCTGCCGCCTCCGCTCGCGCCCCGCGCCGATAGAGCATTTGCGCCATAGCGAGGCGGGCCTGCGGAAAGCGCTCCGCCGCCAGCCGCAGGTGTCGCAGGGCCTCCTCCGGGGCCGCTCCTAGAGTAGCCAGAATGCCGCCCAGTACCCAGTGGGTCGCCGGATCGCCGGGCGCCAGGCGCACGGCCTGTCGCGCCGGCGCTACGGCTTCCGCGAAACGGTTCTGATGGCTCAAAGACAGCGCCAGATTGCGATGGGCGGCGGCGGACCCGCTATCCAGCCGGACGGCGGTCTCGAATTCGCTCGCGGCTTCCTCGTAGCGGTTGGCGGTCAGGTGCACGATCCCCAGCAGCTCATGGGCGTCGAAGTAATCGGGATCCAGCTCCAGCGCCTTGTGAAGATGCGTTAGCGCGCAAGGCGGATCCTGTCGCCGCATAGCTTCCAGGCCCTTGCGAAACTCTTTCACGGCGCCGGAGGGCGGATGGTGCTGCAACGGAGCGGCCGAGACGGTCCCGGAAAACGGCGCCGCGGTCCGGTTCTCGCGGAAGTGGATGGTCAACGCGCCAGGGGCGTCTTGGATCCAGACCATTTCTTGCTGCACTACATTGCCCGCCGGACTCAGGAGGCGCGCTTCGTAGGAGCCCGCCTCGGGAGACCGCAGGTGGAACCCGCCGCCGTGGTCCACGTCGGCGCGCAGCACCGGGCCCCGGCCGCCCGTGGGCGTCAGTTCGACCGTCAGGCCGTAGAGAGAGCTCGGATTCGAAGCTTGAATCTCTCCGTGCAGAAAGACGTTGCGGACAGAGGCGTCCTTGCATGCTTTCGTAAAGAGCGAGCGCTACGGAGTCCGGTAAACCGCCAGGTTTCGCGGACAAGACGGGAAGAGTTTTTTGAACTACGAGGTTCGCACCACGATTTTAACGACCGCATGTCGCGGACCCAGAATGGCCCGCGACACGCGGGCGCCGCAGCATTCCGGCCCTGTGGGAGGGGGGTACAAGGCCGGTGGGAGGGGGGTTACGCTGCGGCGCTAGCTTGGGGCAGCGGCCGGGACTTCAGAGCCGACTGCACGATCCAGTACAGATGACTGTCCTCAAAGGGCGGCGCACAGTAATCCGCGGCGCCCGCTTCGAGGGCATCCAGCCATGCCGAAACCTCCGGACGGCCTACCACCACTATCGAGATGGGAGAGGAGCGATGCCGGACGGCGTCCAGCAGAGGACGATACCGATCGGGCTCGGCCGCGCAGAAGACCACGCCGGCCGAGAGTTGATCGATCAGGCCCACGCACTGGCCGGCGGAGAGGAAGTCGCGAGAGTGGACGCCCCGGCCCTGTTTGGCGAAGACGGTCTCCAGCCGCTGGCGCGACAGCTCCCCGAGACCTAGTAATAGAACGTTCGTCGAAGGCGCTTCCATTAAGATTCTCCTGATCGAGGGCTCTCTAACGACGAGAGAAACCGGAGTCGGCGGGGACTGGAACAATCTTAAACGATGCGGCGGCCGAAATCCAATCAAAAATGCTTATAGCTGCGAAAAGCATCGAAGATTCGCAGCCTGTTCATAAGGGAGTAACCGTACGCCGGTTAGCCTGAAAAGCATGGACATTATTCGCCCGATAAAAACATTGGATTGGACTCCTGCCCCGGAGGTGGTTAGGGTGGAAGACGTGGACGTTCTACATACGGAAGAAAAATCGGAAATTGATATCCTTCATGATATTGGAAGCCGGGTGGCCGCGGCCGACTCCATGCACGAGGTGTTGGAGCGCGTGGTCACGGTGGCGACGTCGGTAGTCAAGTGCGATTCCTGCTTCGTCTACGTGCTGGAAGGCGACGAGCTGGTGTTGCGGGCCTCGAAGAATCCCCATCCGGAAGCGGTTGGCCGGCTGCGATTGCGGCTCGGCGAGGGCATTACGGGGTGGGTGGCCGAACACCGCCAGCCGGTCGCGATGCCGTGCAGCGCCGCTCAGGATCCCCGGTTTCAGTTCTTCAGCGAGCTGCCGGAAGACCGCTACGAAGCCTTCCTCTCGGTGCCGCTCCTCTCGCGCGGGAGCGTCGTGGGGGTCATCAACGTGCAGCATAAGGCGCCGCACACGCATACGCGGCGCGAAATTCAGATGCTCTCGACCATCGGGTTCCTGGTGGGCGGGGAAATCGAGCGGGTGCGCCTTGAAACCGAGGTCTCGCATCTGTCGGAACGCCTCGAAAGCCGCAAACTCGTGGAGCGGGCCAAGGGCATCTTGCAGCGCGAGCTGGGGGTTAGCGAAGAGGCGGCCTACCTGACCCTGCAGCGGCAGAGCCGGCAGCGGCGTAAACCTATGAAGGAGGTGGCGCAGGCCATCATCCTGGCCGAGGACGTGAAGAAGGGACGCTCGCTGGGAGCCACCTAGACGCAGCGGCCGGAGGGCCCGATCGGGTACCTTGGAACCCATGGTTCCCGACGGCTTCACCCGTGCTGAACTCGCCGTGCTGCGGCGGCTGAAGACCCCCGCGCGCGTGCAGCACTTTCTCGACCACGATATCGGCTACAACAAAGAAAAGGACGGCGACACGTGCCGCTCGCCCCGCCGCGTGCTGCGCGACCGCATCGCGCAGTGCATGGAGGGGGCGCTCTTCGCCGCGGCCGCGCTGCGGGTGCAAGGGTTCCCGCCCCTGCTGCTGGACCTCGAGGCGGTGCGCGACGACGATCACGTCCTGGCCGTCTTTCGCCAGCGCGGCGGCTGGGGCGCGGTGGCGAAATCCAATTACTCGGGCTTGCGCTACCGCGAGCCCGTCTACCGGACGCTGCGCGAGCTGGCGATGTCCTACTTCGAGCACTATTACAACCTGCAGGGTGAAAAGACGCTGCGGACCCATTCCCGGCCGGTGAATCTAAAGCAATTCGACCGGATCGGCTGGATGACGGCGGAAGCCAACGTGTGGGCGATTCCGGAGTATCTGCTGGGGATCCGGCACTTCCGCCTCCTGACCCCCGGCATGGCCAGGCGGCTCAGCCGGATGGACGACCGGCTGTTCGCCGCCGGGCGCCTGGGGGCGGCCGAATAAAATCACGGTTGGCCCGCCGATCGCGTTACAATCAGGCCGGAGGTATCCTATGCATCGCAGAGGGGCTCTGTTGAGCATCGGGCTGCTGCTCGGCGGGCTGCTGGCTCCAGCCGCGCTACCCCAGTCCAAAGATCAAAAGGATCAAAAGGAAGCGAAGGTCACCTTGATGGTGACCGGCATGACGTGAGGGTCCTGCGCCGCGACAGTGCAGGTAGCACTGGAAGATTTGCGGGGCGTGAAGGAAGCGAAGATTTCGCTGCGGGACGATGAAGCGGTCGTAACCTACGACCCGAGCAAGGTGAAGGTCGAAGAAATGGTTACGGCGGTGAACCAGGCGCGGGGGATGAGCAAGTACGAAGCTACGGTAAAGAAGTAGAGCCTCCCGCCATCCGAAAAGACCTGCCAGCCCAGGGCGTGTCGGGGGCCCCCGCCGCCCTGGGTGTGGGAAGCATCCAGCGAGGCCACGATGAAAAGGATCGCGACGGTCCTCCCGCTTCTCGGGATGGCGTTTGTCTCAACGCTGTGGGCGCAGGGTGGGGACCCGAACTACAAGCCCAAACGCCTCAACAAGGCCATTGAACTCCTCGCCGACGGGCAACCTATTTATAACGCCAGCGCGGAAGGCGGCGACGGCTATGACGCCGGCCTGAAACTTGCCCAAACCCACAACGATTTCATCATCTACGAATTGGAGCATGGCACCTTCGACGTGGCGGCGCTGCGCCAATTCATGCTGGGCCTGGTCAAGGGAGGCCCCACCAAGAGCGGACATCGCACGCCAGCAGTAATCGTCACGTTGCCGATTCTCGGTTACGACGAGGTGAGCATCCGCGCGAATTACTGGATGATCCACCAGGTGCTGGCCACCGGGGTGCACGGGATTCAGTTGTGCCATGCGCGCAGCCCCGAGGCCGTCAAGTTGTTTATCGCCGCGTGCCGCTATCCGATCGAGCGCCCCAACATCGTTAAGAACGATTTCGAAGAGGGCATGCGGGGATCAGGAAGCGAGAGCTTCGCCGCAAAGATTTGGGGCCTCTCCGGCACCGAATACATGCAGGCCGCCGATCCCTGGCCGTTGAACCCGAAGGGTGAACTCCTGCTGTCAGTCAAGATTGAAGACAAGTATGCGCTGGCCAATGCGGAAAAGATTGCGGCGATCCCGGGAATCGGCTTCGCGGAATGGGGTCCCGGCGACATGGGCCTTTCGCTCGGCTTCTTCCCAAACCACGATCCGCCCTACCCGCCTGCCATGGCCGCAGCTCGCCGCCGGGTGATGGCCGCGCTCAAGGCCAACCAGGTGGGGTTCCTCGAGACGGTCCGGATGGATGACATCGAACGGCTGTTCCAGGAAGGAACGAACGTGACCCATGGCAGCAGCGTGGCACTCACCAACAAGGGCCGCAAGCTCACCAACCGGCAGATGCCGTATTAAGTAAAGGAGTCCTATGGCTGGAATCCGATCCGCGCGATTCCTGAGCCTGTGTGCGCTCGTCGCCCTGTGTCTGCCCGCGTCTGTCCAGGGGCAAGTTGATGTGGCGGCTCAAGCTCACAAGATCAAGACGGGCCGCAAAGTGGAAGTCACGCTGAAATCCGGCGAGATCCTGAAAGGACGCATAGGCGCCAACTCGAAGGAAGGCTTCACGCTCGAGCCGATGAAAGTGGGCAAGGGCGCGCCACGCGCGATCTCATACGATCAGCTCACCAACATCCGCGCCACCGACTTGTCGACGCGAGACAAGTGGATCATCTTTGCCGTGGTTTGGGTAGTCGCAGGCGCGATTGGCAGAGCGGCGATGTAGTCTGTAGAGTCTCCGCCCAGCAAGGAGTGACAGCGCTGCTGTTTCGGTTTCAGCGGCGGCGACGCCGCTCTCCAGAGGATCGCCGAGGCGTGGCGCCCTTGGTCAGGCGCCGCCCAGGCGGAAGGCCGGCTCTGGCGCGCCGCCCGAGAGGCACCCGGCTACGTATTCCCCCAGCGCCGGACCATGCTTGAAACCGTGGCCGGAGCCGCCGCCCACCAGCCACACGTTGTCGAAATCCGGATGGCGGTCGATAAGGAAGTCCGCGGTGGCCGTGTTCTCGTATTGACAGACGCGGGTTTCGAGCAGGGGAGCCCCGGCCAACGCCGGGAAGCGCGCCGCCAGCACGTGGCGCGCTGCGGCGATGCTTTCGGCGGCTACGGCCCGTTCGCCAGTGTCCGGGTCGAAGGCGGCGCCGCGCCGATCGGGGGCGATCTTTACGCCGCGATTTTCGAGGTCGGGCAGGCCGTAGATCTCGCGGCCGAAGTCGATCCAGGCCGGGAACTCGGGCGGCGAGAATCTCGGGTCGCCCGGCGGAGCGCCGAAGAAAAACACTTCCTGGCGCGTGGGCCGGATGACGCCCTCCAGCAGAGTCGGGAACAGCTTCGGAAGCCACGGGCCGCAGGCGAAGACGAACTGCCCCGCGCGGATACCGGCGACCGATTCCAGACGGCCCTGGCCAGAGGGCGGCACGGCGGCTTGCGCGCGGTACACGACGCCGTCGCGCACGGCTTGATCGACGACGGCCTGCACGGCGCGGCGTGCGAACAGGATGCCGCTCTCGGGCTCGTAGAGGCCCCAATTCACATCCCCGAAATCGAACTGTGGAAAGCGGCCGTCGAGCTCCGCGCGGGAGAGGCGGTCGAAACGCACTCCGGTCTGGCGCAGCACCGACTCGGTGGCCACGGGGTACGGGTCCCCGTCGCGGGCGAGCCACAGGACACCCGTCTGCTGGAAGAGCGGCTGGCCGGTCCGCTCGCAGAACTGTTTCCACAGCTCGAGCGCCCGTATCGACGAGCGCGTGTAGATTTCCGCAGCGCCGTAGCCCATGCGGATGATACGCGATTCGCCTCCCGACGACGAGCGGCTGTTTCCCGGTCCATAGGCGTCGAGAAGGACGACGGACCGGCCGGACCGTCGAAGCTGGTAAGCGGTCCAGGCGCCGAACACTCCGGCGCCGATCACCGCGACATCGTAGGGGGCGGCCACGGCGGAGCCTAGGTCTTGGCAGTAAGGCCGAGCTGCTCGCGAAGCGCTTCCGCCGAAGTCACCGGCTGGCGGCAGGCGTAATTGCGGCAGACGTAAGCCGTGGGTTGTCCGTCGATCAGGCTGCGTCCCGCAAGTAAGGGAAGCCGTTCGTCGGGTCCCTCGGCCTGCACTACGATCTTGTTCGGCAAATAGCCCTGGTAGACGGCGCGGACGAGTTCGCGGGTGCGCGGGTCCGCCGGAGGTCCGAGGATGGCGATTTCGACGTAGCCCTCGTGCCATGTCCACAGGCCCGCCAGCAGCCGGTCGTGCGCAAAGGCATTCTTCTCGACCGCCCCACTAAAAGTCTCGATGATAGCCGCGGCCTTGTCGCGCAGATCATCGCGGCCCAGCAGTACTGCCAGCCGTTGCAGGTTTGACAACATCACGGAGTTGCCCGCCGGGATGGCGTTGTCGGTCCCGTGGACGCTGCGGTGGATCAGCTCTTCGTGGTCCGAAGCGGTGAAGTAGAAGCCGCCTCCCGATTCGTTCCAGTAGTAGCGGATGGTGACGCCGGTCAGGCGCTCGGCCTCCTCGAGCCAGCGGCGTTCACCCGCAAGCTCGTAAAGTTCCAGCAGGCCCTCGATCAGGAAAGCGTAGTCGGTAAGGTAGGCCATCAAGCGGGCGCGGCCTTTGCCGTAGGTGGCCAGCAGACGTCCCTCTTGTTGCATGCGAGTGAGGATGAAGTCGGCGGCCTGGCTGGCAGCCTCACCATAGCGCGGCTCATCGAGCACCGCGGCGCCCTTGGCGAGCGCGGCGATCATCAGGCCGTTCCAGCCGCACAGTATCTTGTCATCGAGTCCCGGCCGTACCCGCTTGGCGCGCGCCTCAAACAGTTTCTGCCGCATGGCGCCGAAGCGGGCTTCTAGCTGGCCTGGGTCGAGGCCGTTCAGCTTGGCCAGGATCTCGACCGAGCGTACCTCTTGCAAAATGTTCTTCGGCCCGTCGGGGACGTGGGCGTCGCCGGGATGGTCCCAATTGCCCCACTCGGTCACATCGTAGCGCGACGCAAACAGCGCCGCGTCCTCTTCGCCCAGGATCTTCTGCACTTCGTCGAGGGTCCAGATGTAGAACAGACCTTCGAGGCCTTCGCTATCGGCATCCTCGCTCGAATAAAAAGCGCCCTCGGGACTGCGCAGGTCCCGCAGGACATATTCGAAGATGCCGCGAGCGCGGCCGGCAAACATGGCGCGTCCCGTGAGCTGGTAGCCGTCGAGATAGATGGACGACACCAGCGCCTGGTCGTAGAGCATCTTCTCGAAGTGGGGGACGAGCCAGCGGACATCGGTCGAGTAACGGTGAAGGCCGCCGCCCAGGTGGTCGTAGATGCCCCCGTTGCCCATCTTCTCGAGGGTCCGCTCGGCTGCTTCGAGAGCGACGCGGTCGCCCGTCTGGCGGTGGACGCGCAAGAGTAGATCCATCGACATGCTGGGCGGGAACTTGTTGGTCCCGCCGCTCGACAGTCCGCCCGAGTCGGGGTCGTAGGCCTCGGCCATGCGGCGGGCCAGGCGCGTGATGGCCTCGGCCGAGAGCACCTCGGAGCGGCTCAGGTCGTGCACCGAGCCGATGGCGGTCACGATCTGGTCCGCCTGGGTTTCGATTTCCGCGCGGCGCTCCTTCCACACCTGCGCGATGCCCAGCAGCAGCGACTTGAAGCCGGGACGCCCGTAGTTGTTCTCGCGCGGGAAGTAGGTGCCGGCGAAGATCGGCTTCAGCTCGGGCGTGAGCCACACGCTCATCGGCCAGCCGCCCGATCCCGAATAGAGCATCGTGGCGGTCATGTAGATGTCGTCGAGGTCGGGACGCTCCTCGCGGTCCACCTTGATCGGAACGAAGTGCTGATTGAGGATCGCGGCCACCTCTTCGTTCTCGAAGCTCTCGTGCTCCATGACGTGGCACCAATGGCAGGCGGCGTAGCCGATGCTAAGGAAGATGGGTTTGTCTTGCGCCTTGGCTTCGGCGAGCGCCGCGGGACTCCACGGCTGCCAAGCCACCGGGTTGTGCGCGTGCTGCAGCAGATAGGGGCTGGTCTCGTGGATCAGGCGGTTCGTAGGCATCGGGGGGGATCGCGGGAGCCTGTGCGATACTGTCATTGTACGAGGAGAACAGCATGTCTTGCGGATCGCCGTTCCCGGCCGCGCCCGAAAAGCCCGTCACGCGGAAGGTCTTCTGCGTGAAGTTTCAGAAGGACCTCCCGGGACTTGACGAGACGCCCTTCGACAACGAGCTCGGCCAGCGCATCTACGAGCACGTCTCGCGCGACGCCTGGGCGCTGTGGAAAGAGCACCTGAAGATGATCATGAACGAGTACCGGCTCAACCTCGCCACCATCGAGGCGCAGGAGCTCGTCATGAAGCAGATGGAAGACTACTTCTTCGGGGAGGGCGCGGCGCTGCCTCCCGACTACGTCCCGCCGCGCACCAAGGCGTAAGCGGCTACAGCACCGGAAGCGCCGCCGAAACGCGGAACCGCAGTGCGGCGTGCGACCGGCGGAGCGCTTCTTCCACCACCGCCGGCGTCTCGGCCCGCGCGAAGATAAATCCCAGATAACTTGATCCCTCCGGCAGCGGTACGAGCTTCTGTCCCATCTTGGCCGTGATCTCGAGGTCCTCGACGTGCGGGGTGTGCGCGGCAGCTTCGAGGTTTTCCACCCCTTCGAGAACCCCTTCCCGCGGGATCGGGATCATCATCACGCCCGACGCGGCGGACTCGCGCGGCAGGTCCTCGACGGGCTCGCCGAGGGCGTGCCGCAGGATCAACTCTTCGAGGGACAGGCCGCCTTCGAAGCGGAGCGCGCGGGCGCACAGGCCTCCGATCGGACGCGCGGCGACTTCGAGCATGCAGACGCCGTGGTAGTTCAGCCGCATCTCGGCGTGCAGCGGACCGTGCCAGAGTCCGAGGGCGGCCGAGGCCTTTTCGGTGGCTCGCTCGATCTCGCTCTGGAGCGTGGCGCCCAGGCGCGACGGCGTCACGTAGATGCTCTCCTCGAAGAAGGGGCCGTCGAGGGGATCGGGCTTGTCGAAGATCGCCAGGGCGCGGAGCCGTCCGCGCGTCATGATCCCTTCGAGGGCGAACTCGCGGCCGGGGATGAAGCTTTCGACCTGGATCCAGTCGGCGGCTTGATCGTGAAGACGCCTCACGTCGGCCGTGGCGAGCAGGGCCCGGATGCGCTCGAAAGCGGCGACGAAGTCTCCGGGGTTATTGGCGCGGATGACGCCCCGGCTCGCGGAGAGCCCGAGGGGCTTGAGTACGCACGGATACGGAACGGTGTTGGCGGGTGGATCTGATGCCGTGGGGAAACGGTTGTACCACGGCACGGGCATTCCGATTGCCCGAAAACGTTCCCGAGCCAGAAACTTGTTGCGGCACGCCTCGACGGCCTCGGGCGGATGAAACGCGAGGCCGAGGTCCCGGGCGGCGAGCGCGGCGATAGTAGTTACGGGGTCGCCGATGGCGGCGAGTCCGGCCACCGGGTTGTGGCGTGCAAACTCGACGACGGCCTGCGCCGACTCGGCGGGGTTTTCGAGACGGATCGGGATGGCCCCATCGCCCCACGGGTCCTCCAGGACGTGGCAGCGGTCCGTGGCGAGCACGAGGGGCACGCCGATGCGTTCGGCGGCCCGGCGGAACTCGGTCGCTTGATAGCCAGTCGTTGTCGAGAGAAGGAGCAGGGACGAGTGCAGTGACGAGTGACGAGTGACGAGTGACAAGTTCACTTCTCCGCCAATCGGCGCCGCAGGGCGTTGAGCATCTTCCGCAGTTCAAAAATGAGATCCCTGGTGCATTGGACTTCTTGCAGCCCGCAGTAGCCGAGCTCGGTCGCGATCACCATCTGCGTATCCAACTCGGCCAAGGATCCTTCGGCGTGAGCGACGAATTGAATGAACTCGCGCGTGGTACGGCGCGCTTGCCCTTCGGCGATATTCGACGGTATCGAGACCCCGGCCCGCCGCATCTGGTTGACCAACCCGAACCTCTCATCCGCCGGAAAAGTTGCTGTGATCTTGTAGATTTCCTTTACCAGCGCTATCCCCTTCTGCCAAACCAGCAAATCCCGGTAGCCGCGCGCCTTTTGCTCGTCACTCGTCACTTGTCACTCGTCACTGCTTATAAAAGAGCAACCTGCTCTTCGGTGGGTTCCGCTCAACAGTACCAGGGCTCGTTGAGGTAGGGAATCGTGGCGCGGTCGAGAAGGCCGGGGGCGGCGCCGCCGGCGTGCGCGCGGGACCAGATCGCGGCGAAGATTTCGGCGCGGGAGGCGCGGCGGCCTTCGGCGCGCTGGATGAGCGGCTGGAGATCGCGGCAGAGCGCATCCACCGCGGGATCGGGATGCGCCCAGCGGTAGCTCAGCGCGGCCGGATCAAAAGGACCGAGCACCTGCTGCGTCTCCGGTAACTCCAGCAGCCGCGAGCCGGCCGGGATCAGCAGCCTTATCGCAAGCTGAATCGGCGCGACGTTGGGGATGAGGTCCAGTTCGGCGAGCGTCGCCAGCAGGTCGCGGTAGGTCTCCGGCGTGGTCCACGGGGTGAAGGGGACGAAGGTCGGAGCCAGCGTCAGGCCGGCCGCACGGCACCGGCGCAGCACCTCGATGAAATCGCTCCGGGTGTGACCTTTGTCGAGCAGCGCGAGCACGCGGTCGTCCAGGCACTCGACGGCGCTCGTCACGAACAGACACCCCGAAGCGCGCAACTCGGCGAGCAGCGGAGCCTGCTGGAGCAGATGTTCGACCTTGATGGTCACATCGTAGGTGATGTCGGGGAGTTCCTCGTGCAGGCGGCGAACAATCTCCAGCGCGTGCCCGGGGCCGTTGAAGAAGTCGGGGTCGCCGAAGGTGATGTGCCGCGCGCCCGCCACGACCTGCCGGCGGACGTCCTCGAGCACCACGCCGGCGTCCACCACGCGAAAGCGTCCCTGGTAGACAGGCACGATCGGGCAGTGGCGGCAGAGGTGTTTGCAGCCGCGGCTTGCTTCCGTGTAGCCGACCGTCCGGCGAGGGCCCTCGGGCATGACCAGCCGCGCGTATTCGGCGAGCGGCGGCAAATCCGCGCGGTCGGGCACCAGGAAGTGCTGGCGGTCGAGAGAGACGACGGGCTCGTGCTGCGCCCCGTTCGAGCCGCGGCGCAGACGTTCGACCAGGCTCGCGAGACCGGCCTCGAACTCACCGCCCAGGACGGTCCCGGCGCCGAGGCTCCGCAGAAACGTCTCATTCACGGGGGCGTACAAGCCGTAAAAGCAAAGGTGCCCGTCAGGGTTCAGCCGGCGCACGCGCGGGACAAGCTGCGCCGCGAGGCGTGTGGCCGTGTGCATCGGGACGTAGAAGGCCACGAGCGCCGCGCGGCGGACGGCGTCTTCGTCGAGCGACTCGCGCGAGAGGTCCAGACAGCGCACCTGGGCGCCCGCCTGCCGCAGCCATGCCGCCGGAGAGGCCAATCCAAAGGGCTGGCGGCCCAGCTCATAAGTCGAGATGAGAACTACGTTCATCCCCGTGGGGAAGGCGCGGCCAGGGCCTGGGCGGTGTACTGCCGGACGTAGCCGGCGAACGCCTGCTGGAAACGCGCCCGCACGGGTCCGGGCGGGACGCCGTGGCCGTCGATCTCGCGGACCGCGAGCAGTTCGCGCGTGGTCGAGGTGATGAACACCTCTTCGGCGCGGAGCAGGTCTTCCAGGTGCAGCGGCCGTTCCTCGACGCCCCCGATTTCATCGAGCAGAATGTCGCGGGTCACGCCGGGCAGGCAGCCGGCGGAAAGCGGCGGCGTCAGCGCGCGGCCGCCGATCACGACGAAGACGTTGGCCGAGGTGCACTCGGCCACCTCGTCGCGCTCGTTGAGCAGGATCACTTCGTCAAAGCCGCGGCTCTGGGCTTCCTCGACCCAGGTCAGGTTCGCGGCCCAAGAGAGGATCTTCGCGCCGGCGAAAGTGGACGCCGCGTGGCGGGCCTGCCGGGCGACGGTGAGCCGGACGGAGTCGCCCCACGGCTTGAGGTCGGAGGTGAGCACGACCAGGTCGGCGGGTTGCTCAATGCCGGGCCCTTCCCAAAAGCCGCCCTGGTTGCGCACGATGCACATGCGAACGGCGGCCTGCTCGGCGTGGTTCACGCGCACCAGCTCGCGCAGGCGGTCGCGGACGGCGTCGCGGTCCGGCGGCATGGGGACGTGGAGCAATTGCGCGTCCTTGGTCATGCGCGCCCAGTGACGCTCGAAGGCGAACGGCACGCCATCGTAAACGCGCAGCGTGGTGAAGACGCCCCAGCCCGAGAGCAGCCCGATCTGGCCTGGCGACAGCACCTTCTCGGCAGCGGAGATGATGCGGTCGTTGTAGAGAACGAAGGAGTGCACTGCCTCCATCATACAATGGGCCTTATGGCTAAAGTGACCGTGGAATCGCTTCGGAACCTGCGCCAGGAAGTGCGTATCCGGCAGCACACGCTCTATGCGGACGAGGCGCCGGAGGTCGGGGGCGAGGATACCGCGCCCACCCCGCACGAGTTCCTGCTCGCCGCGCTCGGGAACTGCACCTCGATGACGCTGCTGATCTACGCCCGGCGCAAGGGCCTGCCGCTCGAGAAGGTCCGGGTGGAATTAGAGGAGCAGAAGCTCGAACCCGGCGTCACCGAGATCCGACGCGACCTTCACCTGGAGGGTCCTCTCAGCGACGAGCAGCGGACGCGCCTGCTCGAGATTGCCGCGAAGTGTCCGGTGCACCGAACGATTACGGGAGAGGTCCGCGTCAAGGACCGGCTGGTGTAAAGGACGTGGCCGGAGGCGGTTATCTCCAGAAGAGGAAGGCGTGGAGACCGGCGGGACGGATCCACGACTCCGGCATCCAGTCCGGCTGGGTCTGGAGCTCCTCGTAGTTGGAAAACCCCAGCTTCGCCATGGAAAGAAAAAGCAGGCCCAGGGAAATGCTGGTTCCGTCATCGAAGCCGTTCGGGAATTCGGCATTGGAGAACTTGTTCGGCGGGTTGTAGCGGATCAGCAGCTCATCCGTTTCGACGAAGCTGTTCCAGATGAAAACCGCCCTGGAAGCCAGGCGTCCCAGCGCCCTCAGGAAGTACAGCGGATCGGGAAGGTGGCAGAGCACGGCGGAGGTGGAGACCACGTCGTATCGCTCCACGCCGAGGCTTTCCTTCAGGCCTATAGTATGGCTGCAGGGATCATAGCTGCCCACCGCGAACTTGGCGGAGGCCCCGGTGATTTCGTTCAGCAGCCGGAAGGCGTTGGTGTAATCGCCCAGATCGATTCCGGCCGCCGTCCGGATGCCAGCCAGCGAAGCGTGAACCGGAAAGTAACCGGTGTTGCATCCGATATCCAAGTAAGAGCCCCCGGGAGGGCAGACGTCCAAAATGCGCTGGATAAAACCGTCGTACATGGCCGCCAGCCGGCGGTTCGCCTCGTAGGCCTTGGTCCAAACCTCTGCCGGAATCGTTCTCCGGTCAAAGATGAAATCCGAATTTCCGGCAGCCGTTGGATCGGCGGTGTACAACCACGAGTAGGCTACCCCGGTGTGCCGGTCATCATCCAGCACAAACGGCTGATACCGCAACAGTTGTGCCGCGGCCTCGGTTTGTTCTGGTGTGGTACGGAACTCGCATAGATCCATCGGGCACCGTTCGCTCCTGCGGTGGAGTGTAGCACAGGGAGCAAAGAGAGGGAGCGCGGAGAAGCCCGGCGGAAACTACTGCGTGGTGATCGTGCCGGGGCCCGTAGGGGGGGAGGGAGTACCGTTGGCGCCGTTTCCCGCGAACCGGTTATCCCCGGTCGAACAAATGTTCCCGCCTGAAGCGCTTATTCCGGTGCCGGTGCTGAAGAACGTGCTGTTCATAATCCGGGCATTCGTCAGCTCGCCCGAACTAGTCTTGTTCACCTCGATGCCGTCACCAGTTATGCCGAATATCGTTACGTTCTCCACTCGCAAGCGCTGCCCGGACAGGAAGCGGATCCCGTGGAGTCCGTTGCCGACTCCGTCGATCGACAGATCGCGAAGAATGACGCTGTCGGTTGCTCCGGCATTGACAATGACCCCGTTGGTTAGGGAGGACAGGGTCGAGGCAAAGGTTCCACCACCGTCGATAGTGATCGCCTTCGTGATCGTCACCGCCCCGAAACCGCCCGGATCGGGCGCATCGATCTCCCCGGCGGCGGCGGTCTTGGACCTCTGTATCCGATTTGGAAATACCGCCCGTTTTCGGCCGCTTCTCAGAGGGCCGGAGCGATCTCTGGCAGCGCAAACGTCAACTCAGGGACTGCTCCGAGAGCCGCTGGAGGCCATGCATCCCCCCTCGGTTCCCTGGAAGGATAGACGAGGGGGCCCTGGGGGCGTCCATGGACCGCGGGTACTATTGTCAGGTGGATCCCCCGGCTATTCGCTCTGGTTCTTCCGGGGCGGCCGTACCAGTCTCGCGGCTTTTTGCAGGAGGCCGCCGGCTCGCACGAGCGTCCGCCACGTACGACTGTCATAAATGCCGGCCACGGCCGCCTCGAGGCTGGCCGTCCGACGCTCGAGATTCGCCAGTTCCTCTTTCCAGTGGGCCGCCCCGAACAGCTCTCTCCGGGACGCGGGAGCCGCGGTGCCCGCCAGGGGACGCTCCCGGTGCGGCGCGACGGCGGTGCACTCCTGCGCTTTCCGGCGCGCCTCGATCAAGCTTTCCGTCCAGAGAATCCCAGGGTCTTCGCGCTGGCTTCGAATCCGAAAATCAACCGTACCGAGCCCTTGTGGGACGACCGCAAAACGCTTGCCCACGGCACAGATGTTGCAGAGGCCGACCGTCTCCAGAAAGCGGGCTTCGCACGCATCGAGAGCCTCGCGGATTTCTGTGAAGCTGCGGCTCTGGATTACCCGCTGGTCTTCTCGCCACTCGGTAGACTGCCAATCGATAGCGCCCATCTGGGCTGGAACCGCGTAGAACCACTGGTCGAGCCGGTAGACGTCGAAGCCCCCGTAGGAAGCGAATAACGGCGCCCGGCTGCCGTAGTGCGCCGCCGGCTGCCGGTCGGCCCGGCCCAGCGTGGTCCTGCTGAAAGAGGCGATGTAACGGGGGTCTATCAGGCGCTCCAGCAGCGGCGCGCCAACTTCGCCGGTGGGCAGCCCGGTCCGGAGGCTCCGGATCGCCGCGTTCTCCACGAGCGGCGGAATCCGGCCCGAACACAGGGCCTGCAAGGCCGTGGTGGACATGTTTCTGCCGTCGTGCGGTCCGAGATAGTTGTCCACGCCGTCGGAGCCGGGGTGCCAGGTATGATACAGGTACTCTTCGGTTTCCCATACCACGCGGCGGCCGGAATTCATCAGCCGGAACGTCATATCGTAGGGCCCGCAGATGTGGCCCAGGTAGGTCAGGTCCTCGTCAGCGCCGCCGATGGCAATAATGTCCTCGCGCCGCGCGCACATGCAGGCTCCGTAGTTGCGCGTGTGAATCGGGTCGATCTCGTCGAGAACGCCTTTCGTCTTACCGCCGATGTTGTTGATGCAGCCGTCACCCAAGACATCTTCGAAGGAGGGGTAGTTGAACAGGTAAAAGTCGCGGCGCGCGCTGCGGAACTCGTCCAGGTGGTAAACGATCAAAGGATCGCGCTCAAAGGCCTGGAGGATCGTCTCCACGAAGGTCGGGCGCGCCATGGCGTCCGAATCTCCAAACATCAGGACGCCGCCTTTGCTGAAAACAATGCCCGCGTTGTACATGACGTGCTTGTGGTAATAGCAGTCGGCGGGCATTTGCAGGAGAATCCAGGTGTCAATCTGAGGTTCGAAGGCTTCGGCGGCTGGGGAAACACGATCGTAATACTCGATGAGAATGACCTCGAAATCTTCCCGGGAAACAGACTGGTTCTGCAGATAGTGCAAAAGATGGAAGCTCTCGCGAACTCCCCAGTCGAGGAGAATCAAACTGACGCGCGGGCGGGGTCTGGTGCTGCGCTTGAGGAGTCGCATGGAGGTCTCTGCTGCTAGGGCTGGGCTCCCGCCTGCCGGTCCCCGGCCGGGGGCGCTCGCCGCACGATTTGACGCGCCTGGTCCGAGAGTTCATCGTGCCGCAGCCGCCGGAGGCGGGTCATGAAGCGGCCGATCACCAGGTCTCCGGCCGCGGGAGGAAGACCCCCGCCGGACCCGGCGGCAGGCGCGGGCGTAGAAGAAAGCTTCGAGACGCTGGGCTCGGCTGTCATGCCCTCAAGTCCGATGTCGGGCGAATCGCGGCCCTCCTGGAGTGTCAATGATATTACAACGAAGGCATCAGCAGTGGGGCACCGTTGTCGCAGGGGCTCGAATCCGAGCGATAATAAGAGCCATGTCCTATCAGCGCCTCACGGAAGCGCTGTTAACCGGCCAACCCTACTTCGGGCCGGCCTTGCGCGCTTTCCAGAGTCCGCCGGTCCGGCACAAGTACATTTTACCGGTCGTGAAGGCGGTCCAGAAAGACGCCGGCCGGCCCGTCGGGATCCTGGAGATCGGCTCCTGGGGCGGAGCCTCGGCGATCTCCTGGGCCGGGGCGTTGCAAAAGCTGGGGCTGGAAGGTCACGTGACCTGCGTCGATCCGTGGCGTCCGTACTTCGATTTGGAAAAGGAGCCTTCCCTCCATTACAAATACATGAATCGCGCCGCCGATTCCGGCATGATTTACCGACTATTCCGGCACAATGTGGCGGCCTCGGGCTTCGCCAACGTGATACGGGCGCAAGTCGGCGAGTCCCGCAAAGTTCTGCCGAAGCTGGCGTCGGGGAGCTTTCACGTCGTTTACCTGGATGGTTCGCACGTCGTGGAGGATGTCCTCTTTGATATTCGCCAGGCCCAGCGTCTGATCCGGCCCGGAGGCGTCATTTGCGGCGATGATCTCGAGAGGCAGGCTAAGGACTTAGACCCTGCGGAGTTGGAAGCGGCCGCCGCCAGCGGGCAGGATTTCGTTTTCGCGCCCGGAACCCGGGAGCGGTATCACCCCGGCGTCACGGCGGCAGTCGGCCGCGCGTTCGGAGAGGTCAGCGCTTGGGATGGCTTTTGGGCGGTGCGGCTGGTGGAAGGGAGGCCGGAGAAAGTGGATCTCGATCTGGCCGGCGCCGAGTTGCCCGCCCATATTGCCGCGGCGGTCCTGACGGTCGAGGCCGATACCGCCACGCACTATTTGATTTCAAATGGCGGGAGCTATTTTGCGCTTGCCAAGGAGCTGGGCCCCCCCGAGATCGTCGCCCAGTTCCTGGCAGAGGAGGAACTGCCCCCGCTGGTCTTCGCGGGAAAGACGCTACAGGAGATTCGAGAGAAAGTGGAGCAGCATAGCCCAGGAGTCGTTCCGGCCAGGCTGGCCGAAGACGCGCCGCACGGTTATCCCGCGCCCCAGTTGGTGGGCAGCCACAGAGACTTCAACCTGGTGTGCTTCCAAGAGAATGTTTACGGTCTGCGCCAGTCGCTGGGGGCCGTGGATGTGACCGCCGGCAAGGCCGCGATGACGGCCCGCTACGACGCAGAGGACATCATTATCGGTGAGTCCCGGGACGGCGTAAACGCGCGCATTGATGCCATCGAGGCCGGCCGGGAGGTGCGCGCGTTGCGCCAGGAGGTTCGGGCGCTGACGGAACTCAGGGGCGAGGTCCAGCACGTCAGGGAAGCCATTCGAGCGCTTTCGGAGCAGGTCGACGAGATCCAATACGGACCGGGCGACCGCGGGACGCCTCGCGTCGTGGAATTCTATCGGGGTTTCAAGCTGGTCCGCTACGGAGCCCGGATCTACGGCATCCGGGAGGCTCTCGGCGACGTAGACGTCCTGCTGGGCGATACCCTCTTGGAGGCCCAGTACGGGGGCGAGGATGTCATCCTCGGCGACTCACCGGATGGGGTGAAGGCACGCGTGGATGCCCTGGAGGCCGAGCGGGCGGTGAAGGAGCTGGCCTCGCGCCTACAGTCGATGGAGGGCACGGTCACGAAGACCTGAAGCCTCCGGAGGTCTTACCTAAACAAGTCAATCAGCCCGGCGGCGTCCTGGATGGAGTCCGCGAGTAAGACGTCAAATTGCGGAGTCCGCATCGCCCTCGCCGCCTCGCAGTGCTCCGGGCCGTGTCCCGTCAGAACCAGCAGCCCGCCCCGGAGACCCGCCGCCCGGCCGGCCAGAAGATCGCTCGCCTTGTCGCCGACAATCCAGGAAAGCTCGAGCTCAATTCCCAGGAGCTCCGCCGCCCGCAGCAGCATACCGGGCTGGGGTTTGCGGGCCGGGTGGGCGGGATGCCCATACGGTTCCACTCCGCGGGGGTGGTGAGGGCACGCCAGGACAGCGTCCACTTGCGCGCCGGATCGCCGCAGTCCGGAAAGA
The DNA here is from genome assembly GCA_041482115.1 of Terriglobia bacterium. GTDB lineage: Bacteria > Acidobacteriota > Terriglobia > Bryobacterales > JACQDG01 > JBGPDC01. Next base: position 34,311 of record JBGPDC010000026.1, read on the forward strand.
ATAGCCTGCTGGACGGCCTCGAATTCCCTCCAACCGTAATAACCCCGAGCAATGCCGGCCTGATTGGTCACGATGACCACCGCTACCTCGCGCCGGTTGGCTGCCACGATGGTCTCGGCCGCGCCGGGAATTATGGCGACGTCTTCCACGCGGTGCAGATACAGCACCTCCTCGACAAGCACTCCATCGCGGTCGAGGAACAACGCGGGACGACGGTGCTGGCCCCGGCGTGCGGTCAGCACCTGGCACCAAACGCCTGCGGAGTCGAAAAAACCGCTCGGGTCCGGGGAAGTCATGGGGAGCGATCCGCCAGGGTCAAGAATTCGCCAGCCGCATCATACGCACAAACCGGGACGCATATTCCCACTCTCCGGTGATTATAGGAGGTCTGATTCGCCACTGCCGGAAGGTTCGGAGCGAGAATGGTGCGCGACATACGAGTGAGACGTGGAAGGGACCCGCCCTGCCAAATTCGTGATATGATTTCATACTTCAGTCATGGGAGCCGCTGCCCGGGCTGAAGTTTCGATTGTGCCCGAAGTGCTTCCAGCAGATCTAGCCTCGATCTATCGAAAACTGCGGCTCATTCGGCGGACGGAGGAAGAGATAGCCAGAGTCTATCCCTCCGATCAGATCAAGAGTCCGGTCCATCTCTCGATCGGGCAGGAATCCGTGCCGGTCGGAGTTTGCGATGTCCTGCGCCCCGATGATGTGATTTCTACTACCTACCGGGGACATGCCGCCTACCTGGCCAAGGGCGGCGACCTGAACGCGATGATCGCCGAGCTCTACGGCAAGGAAACCGGTTGCGCCCGCGGCCGAGGCGGCTCCATGCACCTCATCGATATGAAGCAGTACATCCTGGGCGGGTCCGCCGTAGTGGGCACCACGATTCCGGTCGCGGTGGGTTACGCGCTGGCCCTCCAGCGGGAGGGCCAGGGCCGAGTGGTCGCGGCGTTTTTCGGCGACGGCGCGACCGAAGAAGGCGTTTTTCACGAGAGCTTGAATTTCGCGGCGCTGCACCGGCTGCCTGTGCTTTTCGTGTGCGAGAACAATTTTTACGCGATCCACGAGCCGCTCGAAAAGCGCTGGTCGAGCCGGCAGCTCTGCGAGCGGGTCCGCACCTATGGCATCCCGGCGTGGCAAGTCGCCGACGGGAACGTTCTGGAGATCCGCCGCCTGGCCGGCGAGGCGATCGGGCCGCTCCGAACCGGCGCCGGCGGCCCGGCCTTCCTGGAATGCCAGGTCTACCGCTGGCGCGAGCACGTCGGCCCCCAGGAGGACTACGAGTCGGGCTATCGGGAGCGCAGCGAACTGGAGCCCTGGCAGGAGCGGGACCAGGTCCGGCTCCTCGGGGACCAACTCGGCGCCGCCGAGCGCGCGGGCATCGATGCGGAAATCGAGTCCGTTCTGGCCGCCGCCTTTCAGTTCGCGGAAACGAGCAAGTTCCCCGCGGCGCCGGACCTGTTCCAAAATGTCTACGCCGAATAGTCCCCGCCTGTTGCATTACGTCGACGCCTTGCGCGAGGCCGTCTCGCAAGAGATGGAGCGCGATGCCCGCGTGTTTGTATTCGGTCTCGATGTGGACGACCACCGGGGTATTCAAGGCTCCACGCTCGGGTTGCAGGAAGAGTTTGGCGCTAAGCGCGTCTTCACCACCCCGCTCTCGGAAGACGCCATGACGGGCGTGGCCATCGGCGCCGCGATGGCGGGCCTGCGGCCTATCCATGTGCACATCCGCATGGACTTTCTCATGCTCGCCATGAACCAGCTCATCAACATTGCCGCCAAGGCGCACTACATGTACGGCGGCGCCGTGAAGGTCCCGCTGGTCGTCCGCAGCATGATCGGCAAGTCCTGGGGACAGGGGGCGCAGCACAGCCAGGGGCTCTATGGGATGTTCATGCACGTGCCCGGCCTGAAGGTCGTCGCGCCGTCCAACGCTTATGACGCCAAAGGTTGCATGATCGCGGCCATCCGGGACGACAACCCGGTCATATTCGTCGAGCACCGGCTCCTGTATCCCACCGAGGCGTACGTTCCGGAGGAGCTGTTTGCCGTTCCGTCCGGCCGCGCGCGGCGGTGCGCGAAAGGGAACGACATCACGCTCGTAGGTATTTCCAATATGGTCCTGGAGTGCCTGCGCGCGCACGAGCTGGTGGCCGAGGCGGGGGTCCAGGCCGAGGTCATCGATCCCATCTGGCTGGCGCCGCTGGATATCGATACCATCATCGAATCGGTCAACCGCACCGGCCGTCTGCTGGTGGCCGACAACGCCTGGACCAACTGCGGCGCGAGCGCTGAAATCCTGGCCCGGGTTTCCGAGTCTCCGAAGACGCTGCGCGGCGTCCAGATGGCGCGCCTGGGATTCGCCGCCACTACCTGCCCGCCCAGCCCGTTGCTCGAACAGGAGTACTATCCCAACCCGGCCAGGATTGCCGCCCAGATCCACCAGATGGTCCGGCCCGGAGAGACCGGCTGGACCCCCGATGCGGCGCGCGCGGCCCTGGCTTACCAGCTTCAATTCCGCGGGCCTTTCTAGGAATGCGCTACGAACTGGCGGTCTCCTCGTGGGGCCAGGAAGAGATCGACGCGCTGCACCGTGTCATCCGGAGCGGCCGATTCACCATGGGCGAGGAGGTGGCGGCGTTCGAGCGGGAGTTCGCCGAATATTTAGGAATGCGCTACGGGGTGATGGTGAATTCCGGATCGTCGGCGAACCTGATCAGCATCGCCGCACTCTCCTACAAGCGCGACCGGCCGCTCGAGCGCGGCGACGAAGCGATTGTCCCGGCGATCTCCTGGAGCACCACCTACCATCCTTTGCAACAGTACGGGCTGAAGCTCCGCTTCGTCGACGTGGAGCTCGAGACGCTGAATATGGACGTCAGCCGGCTCGAGGGGGCACTCACGGCGCGCACCCGGCTTATCGTGGGAGTGAGCATCCTGGGAAATCCGGCCGGCCTGGACGTCCTCCAGAACTTCGCCAGGAAACATGGGCTGTATTTCCTCGAAGACAACTGCGAATCGATGGACGCGGAAGTGGCGGGCCGGAAGACGGGCACTTTCGGGGACCTGAATACGTTCAGCTTCTTCTTCTCGCATCACATCTCGACGGTGGAAGGCGGCATGGTGCTGACGAATGATGACGAGCTGCACCACCTGCTGCGGTCGATGCGCGCGCACGGCTGGACGCGGGACTTGCCGCGCGATTCGCCTCTCTTCACCCCCCATGAGAACGATCACTTCGAGGCTTACCACTTCATCTTGCCCGGTTATAATGTGCGGCCAATGGAGTTCAATGGGGCGGTCGGCCGGGAACAACTGAAGAAGCTGCCGCATATGACCGCGGTGCGCCGCCAGAACCTGGCAGTATTTCAGCAGCTTTTCAGCAACGATGACCGGTTCATCATCCAGCGCGAAAACGGGAAGAGCTCCAGCTTCTCGTTCACCCTGATCCTGAACCCGCCGCAGAACCTCGACCGGGAACGGGTCTTTGCCGCGATGCGGGAGGCTGGCATCGGCTTTAGGATCATCACCGGTGGCTGCTTCCCCCGCCACGACGCGCTGCGGCACTTCGACTACACCTTCGCGGGTGACATCGGCAACGCGGAAATCGCGCACGACCGCGGTTTCTTCGTCGGCAACTACCCCGGCGACCTGACGCCGCAGCTCCAGCATCTCCGTAAGGTGTTGGACCGGGCTTGTCAATAAAATGGGCGACGCGACCTATTCCATCCTGGTGACCGGCGGCGCCGGATACCTCGGCTCCATTTTGGTCCCGGCTCTGCTGGCCGAGGGCCATCGGGTCACCGTGCTCGATAATTTCCGGTTTGGCCAGGCGCCGTTGAACCACCTCTGCGCGGACCCGAGCTTCGACGTATGGCGCGGCGACGCCCGGGACCCAGCGGTTTTGAAGCCACTCCTCAAAGACACCGATATCATTGTTCCGCTCGCCGCCCTGGTGGGCGCTCCTATTTGCGACGCGGACCGGATCGCGGCCGAAACCACCAACCGGGACGCCATTCTAACGTTGATCCGCCTGGCGGACAAGCAGCAGCGTATTCTGACGCCTATTACGAACAGCGGCTACGGCGTCGGCCAAGCCGGCAAATTTTGCACTGAGGAAACCCCGCTCCGGCCAATCACGCTGTATGGCCGGACCAAGG
>JBGPDC010000027.1:0-37991 GCA_041482115.1 Terriglobia bacterium
GCTCGGCTTCGTGCTCGGGACCATCGGCAGGCGCGTCTTGGAAAGGGCGTTTGAAAACTCCGTCAAGGCCATCGAAGTCCGGAACAGCGCGGCTAGAGAGGCAGGCGCATCATGAGCCGGGATTCAACCTGTGGGCAAATTTGCCCACAGGTTGAATCCTTTCGTGGGCGCGGCGATAACTTGTTGATTCTGCTAGAGCGCCCAAAAAAGAGTGCAGATCTGCACTCTTTTCTGGCGCCGCCTCGAGTTACCCCAGCTTGCCAAGCAGGTCACGCTGGCCGCCCAGGCGCTGCGCGCGATCCTGAGCGAAGCGCTGGATCCCGGCAAAGATTGCGGCGGGGTCGAGGTGCGCCTCGGTGATCACGTCCGGCTCGAGACCGCCGGTGAGCCACTGGTTGTCCCAGTCGGAGGTCAGCGAATACGCATCCGTCTGCGGGCCCAGGTTGCGGACCGGCCACACCCGCCGCGTGCCGGTGCTGACCACCATCAGGTCGTAACGCGCCTCCGGCGGCAGCACCGCGTTACGGTACGACTCGGGCTGCCGGTCGAATAGCTCTTCGCTGATCGCGGCGATGACTTTCACGTTGATCCCCGCCTCTTCGAGGCGCGGCAGCACGCTGACCAGATTCACCGTGGAACTGGAGCCTTGGGAGAGGACGTACCCGTGCCGTGGCTTGCCCGGCGTGAAATCGCGAATGACGTACAGCCCTTTGGCCGCGGCTCGCAGGTCGGTATCGGCGAACTTGGCGCGATCGGCGACGGGAAAATCGGGGCGCGCTACCTCGATGGTAATGATGCCGACTTTCTGTTCGCGGGCGGCTATCTCCGCCGCCGCAAAGTAGCCGGGCGCCACGTCGTTGTAATCCCAGAAGCTGAGGTTAATGGCGTGCCCGCGCGGGAAGAGCTTCCAGACTTGAGGCGAAAAGATGCCGAAGTGAGTGCGAGCGTCGGCGGCCGTCTCGGGTCCCGAATGGCCCGCCAGAATGTGCAGGACGCCCATGCGGAACCGGCTGTCCTGATTTTGCTGGCTCCACACGCGGGCCGGCAGGTACATGAGCGGCGTAAAGGCGCCATAGGTGCCGCTGATGGCCCACACCCCGGCGAACTTGGTGGGGTCGAGCGACGCGCTCTGGCCTACCAGGCCGATGGCGGTCGAAGCGTTGCCCGCTTCCTGGATGGCGGCCTTGAGGCGCGTGCCCAGGGGATTGGCGTCCGGATCGTAGTGGCCCCACAGGTTGCCATGTTCGAGGTTGATGGATTCGGAGAGGTCGGCGGCGATCGTCAAGAACCGGTTGTCGGTGACGTAGTTCATCCACTTGAGAATTTCCGAAATGCCCCGCCGCGTGCCGGCAACCTCGCCCGGCTTGCGGAACAGCGTGATGCCGACTTGCTTCTCGGCGCCCGAGAAGCGGTTCTTGACGGTGACCTTCTGCGGCTCGACGGGAAGATTGGCCACGCGCAGGCGGTCGTCCAGGAACGGATCGCTCTTCACGTCGATGTGCAGCTTCAAGTCGTCCTTAACCGTGTCGCCAATGGCCACCAGGCGGTCCGCCAGCCAGTCGCCGAGGCCGTTGCGGTCGAGCAGCGACATCACGACGTCCATGTTGGTCTTGAACTGGATCAGCCGCTCGCGTGGATCGCTCACCGCTCCCTGGCGAATGCCGGCAAACTCGACACCGTACTTTTGCTCGAAGGTTTGAGCCAGAGCGACAAAGTATTCCGAATTCATCTTCATCGCGTAGGGATGGCTCGGATAGCCCACCACCTGGTCGCCATAACCCGGGATCTTGCCATTCACCGCCGTCGGCCAGTACCCCTTGGTGGTCTTGCCCATGAGGATCATGGGACGGCGGTCCGTGGGGTCCCACTCTTCCATGGTCTTGAGGGCGGCGACGACCTGGTCGTAGTCGTTGCCATTGCCGACGGCGAAGACGTTCCAGCCGTAGGAGGTCCACTGATCGATCAGCCGGTAGCCATCGTATTTCTCGGCGATGACGCCGCCGATGAGCTTGTCGTCGATGCCGGCGTTATTGTCCGAGAACATGATGCGCAGGCGCTTGCCCACCTGCAACGCCAGGGCCTGGGTCTTCAGCTCCTGCGCGTGACCCTCGCACATGGCGAATTCCCCTTCGAAGGCGATGACCTTCGGAGAACCCATGCGGGCGCCGACAATATCCCAGAACGCGGCTTTGCCCGCTGCGATGGCCATGCCCACTCCCGAGGGGCCGCCGTTGACGTCGTTGGTCATGTCCGTGGATTCCGCATGACCTGCTAGAGCCCGGATGCCGCGTCCTTTGGCCTGGGCAAACAGCGGGTGGTCCGCCAATCCGCGATCCTGGAGCAGGGTCTTGAGAGCGCCCGCGCCACGCCGGAAACCCAGGGCGTCGACGGGTAATATCGCCACTTTGGGATCGACATAGTAGCGCCGGTCACCGGTGGCCTCATGCTTGCGTGCCAGGGCCTGACCCATGATCATCCAGAGGGCGTAGCAGGTGGGAATGCAATGGCCGCCGGCGAGCATGAACTTGTCGCTGTAAGGGTGCTTGGGCCGGCGGTAGTCGTAGCGCAACCCGCCGAGTTCCGGCCCGGCGAGGTGCACCGCTACGTTATAGGGCGTATACGCCAGCGGCCCGCCGAAGTGTCCGGTCTGGGAATAATTCCCCAGCAGGGACAGCGTTATGCAGGTCATGAACCCGATGTCTTCCAGGTTCTCCCGGTCGTATCGCACGCTCAACTGTTCCACCGGCGACAGCAAACTCTGTGTTGCAGCCAAAGTTCCACCCTCCGCGCCACGTGCGAATGAAACTCGCATTATCGCAGATTCTTGCGGGTTCGAGCGCTGTCGGCGGGCAGGCCGAGCTGATCCGCGTAAGCGAACAACGCCGGCGCCCCGCCCGTGTGAAGGAACAGCACGGTTTCGGCGGGGTCGACCCGGCCGCGGCGGACGTCATCTATCAGGCCGGCCATCGCTTTTCCCGTATAGACCGGGTCGAGCAGAATCCCTTCCTGACGGGCCAGCAGCATGACGGCCTCCAGGCAGCCCGGCGTCGGGATCCCGTAGCCGGGGCCGATGTAGCCCGGGTCGGTGCGGATGTCGGCGGCGGCCACGCGCGTGGGTACGCCGATGCGCTCGGCGGCTTCATTGGCGATGCGCACGGCCCGCTCGGTTTTCTCGGGTTCTCCGCCGCTCACCGCCACGCCGTAAAGCTGGTAAGGCGCGCTATACATCTTTGCGCCGAGCACCAGGCCAGCCTGGGTCCCGCGAGAGCCGGCCGGGTAGTAGGCGCGCGTGGGCGCCTCACCTTGGGCCAGAAGCTGTTCCACCAGTTCGAGGGTACCGGCCACGTAGCCCAGCACACCGACGGGACTGGAGCCGCCGATCGGAACCAGGTACGGACGCTCGCCGCGCGCGGTGAGGCCGGCCATTACCTTCGCCACCATCGCCGCCTCTTCGTCGCCGGTAGCGAGCGCCGGATTGGCGCTCCCCGGGACGTAGTGCACTTCGGCGCCGAGCAGGTAGTCGAGCAGCAGGTTGCCCTGCACGGGCGGAGGCTCCACCTTGGTGCTCAGCACCAGCGCGGCGTTGAGTCCGGCGACCCGCGCGGCCGCCACCGTCATCCGGGCATGGTTCGATTGCACGGCGCCGGTTGTAACGAGCGTGGTCGCGCCGGTACGGAGCGCGTCGCCGACCAGGAACTCCAGTTTGCGGACTTTGTTGCCCCCGAAGGCGAGCCCGGTGAGGTCGTCACGCTTGAGCAGGATGCGCGGCGCGCGCCCCGGTCCCCCGAGCGCCTCCCGCAGGCGGCTCGCCTCCTGCAAGGGCGTCGGCAGGGCGGCCAGACGGAACCGTGGTTGGCTTTCCAGGGGCATGGAAAACAATTGTGGCGCGGTTCACGCCGCGACACAACTGCATGCTGCCACCGGGCGGGTGCCGGGCCGGCAGAGTAAGTCCCGACACACACCCTTGTTGGGCGGGGCGTGCATGTGACCGTGAAGTCCATCAAGCGTTAGCCGTAACCCGCCTGCCGTCGTAACCGAGCCGCTCCCAACGCGCTCGACGGGGATCTCGCCGCGCCCGGCCCCCACTCCTGGGAGGGTCCGGGCGGCGTTGTACACTGAAGGAAATGGCTAGCCCGGAGCTCGGCCGGCACGACGGCGTCGCCCTCGCCAATCCCCCTTCCGAAAACGTCACCGCGCGCCCCTCGGCGGGACCGCAGCCAGCCTATTGGCTCCCGGTCGCCACGATCTGGTGGCGGGAACTGGTGCACTTTTACCGCCAGCGCAGCCGCATGGCCGGCGCGCTCGGCACCCCGCTGCTGTTCTGGCTGATGATCGGAGCCGGCTTCGGCGATTCCTTCCACACGGCGGGCGCCGGTGGCGCCGGCACGGCGGGCTACCTCGAATACTTCTTCCCAGGTACCGTGTTGCTCATTGTCCTCTTCACGTCGATCTTTTCGACCATGTCGGTCATCGAGGACCGCCATGAAGGATTCCTCCTCTCGGTGCTGGTCGCGCCCATTCCGCGCTCGGCCCTGGTTCTTGGAAAGGTCCTGGGTGGCTCGACGCTGTCTCTCGTCCAAGGACTGATTTTTGTGGCGCTCGCGCCCCTGGTGGGCCTGCGCTTTGGTCTGGCCGGGGCGATCGAAATCACCTTCGTCCTGTTTCTCATCTCTTTCGCCCTGACGGCTCTCGGTTTCTACTTCGCCTGGCGCATCGACTCCGTGCAGGGATACCACGGCGTCATGAACCTCGTCCTGCTGCCGATGTGGCTGCTCTCGGGGGCGCTGTTCCCTCTCTCGAGCGCCCACACCTGGATCGGATGGGTCATGCGGGCGAACCCGCTCACCTATGGACTGGCCGCCTTGCGCTCCGCCTTTTACGGCGCGCCCATGCCCGGCATGCCGGCAACGGCTGTGTCAATCGCCGTGATGGGACTCTTCGGAGTGCTCTGTCTGCTGGCCGGGCTGCAACTGGTGAGCAAGCCTTCCGCCAGCGCGGCATGACGGTTTCCGACCTTCCGGCCGTCAACGCCGGATTGAACTCCCTCTCGACCATTCTGCTGGTGGCCGGCTACGGCAACATCCGGCGTCACAACATTCCGGCGCATCGCCTCTGCATGCTGCTGGCGTTCGCCACTTCTACGCTGTTCCTGATTTCCTACCTCACCTACCACTATCACGTGGGTTCGGTGCCGTTCACCGGCCAGGGCTGGATCCGGCCGGTCTACTTCACCATCCTGATCACGCACGTCACGCTGGCAGCGACGATCCTGCCGCTCGCGCTCGTGACCCTCTATCGAGCCTGGCGCGAGCGCTTCGACCGTCATCGCCGCATCGCCCGGTGGACGCTACCTATCTGGCTCTATGTCTCCGTCACCGGCGTGGTGGTTTACGTGATGCTCTACCGGCTGTAGAGGTTCGGGGCACCGCAACCCGGGCAGCGATACCACCACAGCACATTCCATTTCTTCTGCGGCACACCTAACTCCTCCAGCCATTCGGAGGCATGGGCCTGGCCGCAGCGGATACAAATGTTGATCCGGACGGTCGGATCGACCGGCTCCCGCAAGGTCCCGAAGTAGAGCGCCCAGCCATAGGCGGTGAAACGGGTCTGATAGCGCCGGTCGAGGAAGCGCAAGGCCCCGACCAGCCCGGCCAGTAAGGTCTCCGGCACTCCTGGAAAACGCACCTCGCCCCGCAGCCGGGGATGCTGCAGGTTCCTGCGATTCAGAAAGTTGTAGGAACACTGCAATTGCCGGGTGGCAACGTGCGGCAACCCGAAATACCACGAGAGCATATCCCCCAGCTTCGAGACCGAATCGAAGTAATTGACGTGGCCTCCGGAGTTGCGGTACATCCGGCGGTAAATGCGATCCGATACCGTCGTCGCGTCCGGCACCGCCACGAAAACGGCGCCGTCCTTCTTCACCACGCGTCCGACCTCTTGCAAGGCCGGCTTCAACCTCACCACGTGCTCCAGGATGTGGTTCAGGATGACGGCATCGAATGTGCGCGGTCCGAACGGCAACGTAGCGGCATCGGCCTGCACAAAAGGGCCTGGAGCGCCTGCGGGCCGCGCCAGATCCAGTCGTACCGTAGCTAGGTTGGAGTAATACTCGAGCGAGAAACTGCCTTCGTGCGAGCCGAGATCGAGGACCCGCGCTCCCACCGGTAAGTGGTCCAGAATCTCGTGCATTCCGGGCGTTGCAAGTCCGGTTCTATACCTTCTCCGGCACCACGAACGGCTTGCGGTACTCCCGCCGCAGCATCTTGCTCGCCTCCGAATCGCCCTTGATCGTCTCGGTCGCGCCGTCAAACTCGATCGCGCGCCCCAGCCGGTAAGAGATGTTCGCCAGGTGCACCAGTTCCATGGGAGGTTCCTTTCTGCCCTGATTTTGCCACAAATTCGGCCCCGGCAGCAGGAGGGTTGGTACAATACAGGTTCCCTTGAGTTCCTCCAGCAAGTCACCCGGTCCCCGCGCGATGCTGCTGGCGGGCGCCGTCCTGGCCGCCCTGGTGCTGGTCCCCTATCTGTTCTGGCGGGGCACTTGGTTTGGCGGACCCCTCCCGGACACCCAGCTCGAACAGTACCTCAACGACGACGGTCATCCGCGGCACATCCAGCACGCGCTCGTCCAGATTTCCCAGCGGCTCGACCGCGCTGACCCGACCGTCCAGCGCTGGTACCCGCGCGTGGCGACCGTCGGTCACCACCCGATGTCGGAGCTGCGAGTCACCGCCGCCTGGCTCATGGGCCAGGACAATAAGGTCCCGGAATTCCACCGGGTGTTGCTTGAGCTGCTACACGACCCCGAGCCTGTGGTGCGCCGGAACGCCGCCCTTTCGCTCACTCGCTTCGGTGACAACTCGGGCCACGCCGAGCTTCTCGGCATGTTGCGTCCTTACGTTATGCGTGCTCCTCGCGACGGCGTGCTCCGCTACCGCCTCCAACTCGGCGACAGCGTGGACCACAACACCCTCATCGCCCGCGTCGAGACCGGCGCGTCCGAGCCCGTCGAGATCCGCTCCCCCCTCCCTGGCAAGTTCCAGGGCAAGATCGCCGCCGAGGGCGCCCGGATTGCGAAAGACCAGGAGATCCTCTCCATCGACCCCGGCCCCGACCATGTGTGGGAAGCACTCCGCGCCCTTTATCTCGTGGGCGCCGCCGGGGACCTCCCCGACGTCGAGCGCTTCAAGCGAACGCCGCCGGAATGGCCGGTGCGCATCTCGCAGCAGGCCGCACTGACCGCCGAGCAGATTCGCTCCCGGGCGGGTTCGTGAGCCGCTAGTCCCATGGCGCGCCTGGCTGTGTTTGTTCTGGTCCTGGCGCTGATCGTGCCGGCCGCGGAGCTTCCGAGCGACGTCCCCCAGCTCTTTTGCCAGCCCGGCGGCTTCGTCGTGTCCCGCTTCGGCGGCGCCGTGCAGGTGCAACCCAAGGCCGGCGCGAGCTTCAACGTATTCTTCGACGCCGCGGCCTACCAGTCGAACGCCTTCGATGCCGCCCTGCGCGCGGCGATGTCAAGCTGGAGCACGGTGGACGGCAGCGCCTGGAGCTACAACTTCGCCGGCTACAGCAACGCCGCTCCCTCCGGCAGCGACGGCCAGATGACCGTCGTGCGCGGCGGCCAGTCGTTTCCTCCAGGGGTCCTCGCCGTCACCATTTTCAGGGGCGTCGGCTCCACCGGCGAGCTTATCGACTCGGACATCTTCTTTAACTCGAATGCTCCCATCACTACCTCGCCCGGCGCCGGCGAATACGACTTCCAGTCCATCGCGCTGCACGAGATGGGGCACGGCCTGGGACTCGATCACAACGACGCTTGTCTGCCCACTCCCACCGTGATGCACTCGACCATCGGCGGCGCGGTACAGAGGCGCAGCCTGCTTCCCGCGGAGGTCGAAGGCGTGCGCTTCCTCTATCCCGGCTCGCCCTCGGGCGGTGGGGGCGGCGGAGGCGGAAGCGGTGGCGGCATCCTCTCGGCCAGTCCTTCGTCGCTCCTGTTTAGTGGGACCGTGGGCGCCGCCGTGCCTCCCACCCGCACCCTCAGCATCTCGGGCAGCTCCGGCGCCTGGTCGGCCGTGGCCTCGACGGACACGGGCGGCGACTGGCTGCGCCTCAGCCCCGACTCCGGCACCCTCCCGGTAGTGCTCGAGGCCTCCGTCCTCACCGGGGGCCTCGGCCCCGGCACTTACACCGGCCGCATTCACATCACCGCCGGCACCAGCGCGGCCGACGTCTCCGTGTCGCTCAACCTCAGCCCGCCGCCCGCCAACATCGTGCAGGCCAGCCCGGCGAGCCTCCTCTTCGAGGCCCTGCGCGGCGCCGCCTCTACTCCCCAGGACGTCCGCCTCACCGGCAGCGGCGGCGCCTCTTGGCGCGCCACCGCGGTCACGACCAGCGGCGGCCCCTGGCTGACGCCGTCTCCGGATAGCGGTACACTCCCGTCCACCCTGGTGGTCTTTGTCAGCCCGGGCGGACTCAACCCCGGCGTCTACTCGGGCCGCATCGTGGTCACGAGCGGCGACACCACGCGCGAGATTCCGGTGCAAGTGGAAGTCGCCTCCCAGAGCCGCCTGGTCCTCGCGCCTGCCCAGTTCTCCTTTACCGCACCCGCCGGCTCCACGGCTCTGGTCTGCTCTTCGTTGCGCATTGCGGGCTTCGCCGGCGCCCTGCTCGACTGGACCGCCACCCCTTCCGCCTCCTGGCTCGCGGTTAATCCCGGGTCCGGCCGCTCGCCCGCCTCCACGACCGTCTGCGCCAACCCCGCGGGCCTCGCCGCGGGGAACTACTCCGCGCAACTGGCCGTCGCCGCCCCCTCGCTTTCGAGCACGCAGAACGTCCTGGCGCTCCTAACCGTCGCCCCGCCGGTGACCTTCGGCAGCAGCGGCGTCGTCAATGCCGCGAGCTTTGCAAACCAGCCCCTCACCGCCGGACAGATCGTCAGCCTCTTCGGCGCGAACCTCGCCTCCCAAACGGCCCAGGCGACGACCTTTCCGCTCCTGACCGATCTCGGGGGGACCCGTGTGACTATCGCCGGGGTCCCGGCTCGCCTGCTGTATGTCTCATCAGGACAGATTAACCTCGTCACCCCCTCCGGCCTGACCGGCTCGACCGCCTCCCTTAGCGTTTCGAATGGTTCCGTCTCAAGCCCGCCCGTAGTTCTCCCCGTGGCCCACCAGTCCCCCGGCATGTTCACCGTCCTCGGCAATGGGGTGGGCGCCGGAGCGATCACCCACGTCGACTTCTCGCTCGTCACCCGCGCCGCGCCGCTCGCCGCCGGCGAACCCTTCTCCGTCTACCTCACCGGACTCGGCCCACTCGACTCGCCGGTCGCCGATGGCGCGCCCGCCCCCACCGATCCGCTCGCCCGCGCCACCAACTCCGTCCGCGTGCTCGTCGATGGACAGGAAGCCAGCCTCTACTTCGCCGGCGCCGCCCCCGGCTTTGCGGGACTCCAGGTCGTCATAGCCACCGCCCCGGCCACCCTCGCGCGCCGTTTTCCCGAGATGGTAGTAGAAGTAGGCGGCGTGCCCTCGAACCGCTTCACGGCCGGCGGCCCGAGCCTGCTCGACGTCACGCCGCCGACGGTCCGCACCGGCGCCGACGCCCGCTTGACCTTGCGCGGCGTAAACCTGCCGGCTTCGGCCGGCGTGCAGGTCGCGGGCCAGGCCCTGCCCGCGTCGCTTGCCGACGGCCCGCTCCAGACCCTCTCTGTCACCCTCCCGGCCGCTCTGCTGGCCTCGCCGGGCCCGCTCGCCCTCACCGTGATCGACACTTCCGCTCCCGGCGAGCCGGCCAGCAACCCGGTCACGTTGACCGTGGGGAGTGTGGCGCCTTAGCGTTGCAAATCTCCGTCTTCCGGGACGCCGGGCTCGTCGAGCAGTTGCGTCGCGGAGGCGGGACCGAAATGTTCCGAGTCGCGCAGCGCCCAGACGACTTTCTTATCCGGCGTTACCTCGATCAACTGCACTACCCCCGGCCACTGCTCCTCCGGCAGGCTGCCGCTCCAGTTGTTGATCAAGGTGTTGCCGTTGGCGAGCCGGGTTGCCTCCTGCACGGTGTACAGCGTGATGCCCGGCAGGTCGTCCTTGTTGATCTCCCAGACCGCCTCACCCTTCGGATTCACCTCGCGCAGGTAGCCGCGCTGGTTCCCGCTGATGAGGGTGTTGCCGTTCTTAAGCCGCACCGCCGCCCACGCCGACGGCGCCGGGACCGACCAGATCGGGTTCCCCTTCGCGTCGTACTCGACAACCTTGCCCAGATCGAGGTGCGCGGCAAGGAACGTCCCGGCCTTGGTCTGCCGCACGTGCCGGAACTGCGCGTGGATGTTCTCCGGACGCCTCACCGGCAGGATCATCTCCTTCTCGACCTTCCCGCTCGCCTTGTGGATGATGAGCAGCTTCGCCGGATTCCCGTTTTGCATGATCAGGACGCGGTCCCGCCCGAGCGGTTGCGCGGTGTGGATCTCGGTGTTGGGCGGGCCTTGATAATGCCAGACGATCTTCTTATCCGGCGTGACCTCGCTCGCCCCGAAGCGGCTCGAAAACACGATGTTCCCGTTCGAGAGCCGCGTGCAGTCGCCCAGTTCCTCTCCCTTGCCGGTGAGGGAGTAGGTCCACACTACCTGGCCCCCTTTGACGAGGTACAAGGTCTGCTCGGAGCGGCCGCGGTGCTGCCATTCGCCGCAATAGAGGAACGGATGCTGCGCCATCCCGCGGCCCGGCAGAGCGGTCCCGCCCGTTTGAGCTGCGAGGGTCGCAACCAGTAGTACAAACGCCACTGGCCAACGCATGCGCACGAGCTTTGAAGGTTTTGATTAATAAGGAAGCGTTACAACGTGCTCGCCTTCCCACTCCTTGGTATCCACCATTTCAATGGCGTCCCAGGGGCAGCCGTCCAGGAAGGCGCCTTCCGGACCCTTGCTGGTGCACTTCTTGCAGCCGATGCACAGCATGGGATCGACCTCGATGCGGCCGAAGGGCGGATGGTCGGGGTCCTCGATCCAGAACATGCATTCTTCCACCGGGCAATACGGGACACACGCCGGGGAGCCGGCGCACCCGGTGCAGCACTCCGTAATGACCGCAAGCTCCTTGGGCTTCTTCTTCCGGGGCGTCTTGATGCCCTCGGACATCGGAAAGCTCTTCTCTTCAACGGGGATCGGAGCAAGTGTGGCGGTTGCCGTGTCAGCCATGTCTGGTACCCTTTGACGCCCTTATTATAACGTATCCCATCTGTCCGGGTTGGGCGGGACACCCTTGATATAATGGTCTGGATGTCTACTTCCGGGGGCTGGCGGTTCAGCATGCGGCGGTTCTTTCGGTTAGCGACTTACATCCAGTTGATGCCGGTGCTCGAAAGCGGCGAAGAACTGCTCGTGGGCGGACAGGCCGTGATCGAGGGCGTCATGATGCGCGCCCCGCACAGCGTCTGTGTCGCCGTGCGGCGGCCCGATGGCACCGTCGCCACCCAGCAGGCGCCCGTCGAGCGCCCCTCGGAGCGACGGAAGATCTTCAAATACCCCCTGTTCCGCGGCCTCGGCACGCTCGGCCAGGCGATGGCGCTCGGCATCAAGGCCCTGCGCTTCTCGGCCGACGTGGCTATCGAGAACGATCCGGCCAGCGCCGGCAAGAAGCAGAAGCCTCTTTCGGGCGCGATGATCGGCGTCAACGTGGCGTTTTCCATCGTGTTCTTCATCTTCCTCTACAAGTTCGTCCCGCTGTTGCTGGTGACGAGGCTGCAAACCCGGTTCCCACAGCTTCAGAACCTCGTCCTCTTCAACCTCGCCGACGGCCTGGTCCGCATCGGGATCTTCCTCGCCTTCCTCACCGTCATCTCCCGGATGAAAGACATCCACCGCGTCTTCGAATACCACGGCGCCGAGCACAAGGTGGTGTTCAACTTCGAATCCGGACAAACCGTCGACGTGGAGCACGCCCGCCAGTTCACGACGCTCCATCCCCGCTGCGGGACGAGCTTCCTGCTGGTCGTCATGGTCATCAGCATGCTCGTCTATGCGCTGGTGCCGGTGCAGGGCTTCGCGTTGAAACTCCTGGCGCGCATCCTGCTGCTGCCGCTCATCACCGGCTTGAGCTACGAGGTGATCCGGTTCGCCGCCAAGCGCCAGGGGACCCTGTGGGCCTCGCTCGTCGCGCCCGGACTGTGGCTGCAGAAGGTCACCACCCAGCCGCCCTCCGATGAACAGCTCGCAATTTCCGTGCAGGCGCTTGAAGGCGCCATGGCCCTCGAGAAGGAACAGCACGGCGAACTCGTAATCGCTTAACCGGCTATGGAGTATAGGGCGAAACTCGACCAGCTCGAGGCGCAGCTCGACGACCTCGCGCGCCAGCTCGCGGACCCGTCCGTCATGTCGGACCCGGGGCGCTACGGCAAGCTCGCCAAGGCCCACAGCGACCTCGCGGGGATCGTCGAGAAATACCGCGAGTGGAAGGTGCTCCAGCAGGAGATTGCCGGGGCGCGCTCGATGCTCGAAGAATCCGACGCCGAGATGCGGGAACTGGCCCAGAAGGAGCTGGAGCAACTGGAACAGCGCTGCCGGGAAATCGAGCAGGAGCTGCAGGTGCTGCTGCTGCCCAAGGACCCCAACGACGACAAGAGCGTGGTGCTCGAAGTGCGGGCCGGCACGGGCGGCGACGAAGCGGCGCTCTTCGCCGGCGAGATCCTGCGCATGTATACCCGCTACGCCGAGAGCCAGGGCTGGCGCGTGGAGCTGACCTCGCTGAGCGAGTCGTCGCTCGGCGGCATCAAGGAAGCGGTGGCCCTGATTTCCGGCGACAAGGTCTACAGCAAGATGAAGTACGAGAGCGGCGTGCACCGCGTGCAGCGCGTGCCGGCGACCGAGCAGCAGGGGCGCATCCACACCTCGGCGGTCACGGTGGCGGTGCTGCCGGAAGCCGACGAGGTCGAGGTCCAAATCGAGGCCAAGGACATCCGCATCGATACGTTTTGCTCCTCCGGTCCCGGCGGCCAGTCGGTCAACACTACCTATTCGGCGGTCCGGATCACCCATCTGCCGACCGGGACCGTGGTTTCCTGCCAGGACGAAAAATCTCAGATCAAGAACCGCGCCAAGGCGTTGCGCGTGCTGCGCTCGCGGCTCTACGAGATGGAGCGCCAGAAGCAGCACGAGGCGATGGCCGAGGAGCGCCGCAGCATGGTCGGCAGCGGCGACCGCAGCGAAAAGATTCGCACCTACAATTTTCGCGACAATCGCGTCACCGACCACCGCATCGGCCTGACGCTCTACCAGCTCGAAGACGTCATGGATGGCAAGGTCCAGCCGCTGATCGACGGGCTCAACGCGTACTACCAGGCCGAGAAACTGAAACAGGAAGCGGCTTGAACCTGGCCACGGCGCTCCGGCAGGGCACGGAGCTGCTCGAGAAAGACCGCCTCACCGTCCCCCGGCTCACCGCCGAAGTCCTGCTGGCCCACGCCCTCGGTTGCGAGCGGGCCTATCTCTACGCGCATCCCGAGCAGGAGCTGACCGGCGTCCAGCAGTTGCACTTTGGGCGCTATTTGCACGAACGCCTGCAGCATAAGCCGACCCAGTACATCACCGGACGCCAGGAATTCTACGGACGCCAGTTCCGCGTGACGCCCGCGGTACTGATTCCGCGGCCGGAGACCGAACACGTGGCCGAAGAGGCGCTCCACCGCCTCGCCGGGGCCGGAGTGGCGCTCGACGTCGGCGCCGGCTCGGGCTGCCTCGCCATCACGCTGCAAGCCGAGCGGCCCGCAGCGCGGGTCGCCGCCTCCGACGTCTCTCGCGAGGCACTCGCCGTCGCCCGCGACAACGCCGCACGCCTCGGCGCCCCGGTTCGCTTCTTTTGCGGGGATCTGCTCGAAGCCGTGAGACCGGAAAGCCTGGACCTGATCGTCTCGAACCCCCCGTATGTCCCAGATCGGGAACCCCTGCCCCCCGAGGTGGCGGACTACGAGCCTCGCGCCGCGCTCCTCGCCGGCCCGGACGGGATGGCCGCCTATCGCCGCCTCCTCGCCGAGGCGCCGCGCGTGCTGCGTCCCGGCGCGTGGCTCGTCATGGAGCTGGGGCACGACAGCCGGGCGAAGGTCGAAGCGCTGCTCGGCCCCGCGTGGGCCGCCTGCGCCGTCACCGCCGATCTGGCCGGCCTCGACCGCGTCATGGCCCTGCGGAAGGCCGGGTAGCCGTGTCCTGGAGCGCGCGGGCCTTGACAGGTAGTGCGCTAATTGTGTGTCCCTCAAGGGCGGTAGTGCGCTAAATCCTGGTTGATGATACGATACCCCGTCAGGGTATCTATGCAGACAAAGACCGCCAGCGACGCAATTGCTCAAACGATAATCTCGCTGGAACACCAAGCCTTGAACACTTGGAACAAAGGCGATATCGAGGGACAACTCAAGTTCTACGCCGATGACGTGACGTACTTTGACCCAATCACCGCCGCACGTCTTGATGGTTTGCCAGCAGTAGCGGAATACTTCCGGACCCTGTGGGCGGGCAAGGTAAACATTCCCCGTTACGAGATGTTGAATCCACAGGTGATCACGACGGGAACCGATCTAGCTGTGCTGACCTACAATCTTGTGAACTATGGCCCGGATGATGCGGACGGTTCAGAAAAGCCGACTACACGCTGGAACTCGACTCAGGTTTACCGCCGAACTGGCGAGCAGTGGCGAACTGTTCATGTGCATTGGTCCTTCACAAGACATCCGGCATTCGAAAAAATGGCGCTACAAGGCTAGCGCGGCTTGTGAGATGGGCTACCAAGTAGAAAGGCCCGGATTGCTCCGGGCCTTATCGCTGGTGGTTGGCCGCTGGAAGACGGGTGACCATTCGATCACACGGCCTCCAGTAGTTCTCGCACGGTCCAGATATGATCGGCAATTCCGGCGGCCATTGCGGGAGTCATGCGGAGTGATTTGTGGACGCGTCCGAAGTTATACCAGCAGTACCAGAGCGCAACGGATGCCCAGTGGTTTTCCCACTTCTTACTAAACGCATTAGTGAGCCGAGTAAAGCGGCGCATGCTCATTCTTAGGCTGAGATTGGACCGCTCGATGATCGAAGTGCAGATGCGCTCCGGATCGGGACGGCCCATGACTGGGACTACCTCCACAGCCGCGACCTCAGCGGGCGAGTACCGAGCCTCGCCCTCTTGGGAGGCCCGGTAGACCTTGATGAGTTGGGCGAAGTCGCAACGATCATCAAGGGTCGTGGTGATCGCAGAGCGGTAGGGCGCGAAGCCGTCCGTGGTGATCTGAAATTCTCCAGGCGCGGTCGCAGCCCGCAGACCCTCTATGAAAACGTCCGTCGTGGCCTGGTCGCGCTTCCCCATGGAGAAGTTGAGAACCAGTTTGCTGTGGCGCTCAATCGCTACGAACGTATAGCAGTCGCCCATGCTCGGATCATCCTCGGGCCGCACACGCTTTTGCTTCTTCCCGACGTATGCCCAGACCTCATCGCATTCCACGTCGCGCACCTGGACGTTGCGAACCTTGTCGCCCATGATTCGTTCGCACTTCTCGCCTGCGAGAACCAAGAGCTTGAGAATCGTGGTGTGGTGGACTTCGGTGAGCCGCTCAACGCTCGAAACGCTATTGCCTTCCAGGATCAGCCGGAGGACCATCTCAGCTTTCTCTATCGGCAGGTACATGCCGTCCAGGTGGTCCTCGTGGGGCTCCAGGAACGTCTTGGCGCACTGGCGGCACTGGTACCGCTGGGTTCCCTTTCGGTCACGGCCCGTACGCTTACATTCGATCCGGCAGTTGTGGCAGGTCATTACGCAATCTCCCTTGATTGCGCGACCCAAAAGCCGGATAATGGACTTGGTCAGTCTGTGCGGCTTCGGTCGCGCGGATTTGAACGGCCCCGGTCAGCGCTTCAACGTTGATCGGGGCTTTTGTGTTTTCAGGCACGACCTATTATAAGCTGGCATAAGCTGGCAGTAAAGAGATTTCTTACGATTTTATCTTGCTTGTATGCCAGCTTTGGGTGTATGGTAGGTTCATGGCAATGACTAACGAGACTGCGGCCGCGCGAGCCTCCCTCGGGGGCAAGGGCCGAATGGAAAAGCTAACCCAGAAGGAGCGCAAGGCGCTGGCGAAGAATGCCGCTCAGGCGCGCTGGAGAAAGGCGAAACAAGCCAAAGCTATGGCTTTGGTGCCCGGGGGGAATGCCAGCGAAGCCACCGGCTATTCTCCGATTGTTATTGATAACAATAGGGTTCCAGTGGCTAGATGGCCCGGGCAGCTCCTTATAGGCAGTCTGGAGATCCCCGTCTATGTGCTTGATGACGGTCGCCGCATCGTCAGCCGCACAGGTGCTACAACCGTCCTGACCGAAGGGAGGGGCGGCGGGAACCTGGAAAGCTACGTGGAAGTGAAGGTCTTACAGCCTTACGTACCCGAGAATTTGACAGCCCGCATGATCGATTTCGAGATCCAGGAGGTCACCAACAAATCAGTAAAGGGAATGGAAGCCGAAACCTTCCTGGAAATCTGCGGGGGGTATGTGCGGGCGTGGCAAGACGGGGCGCTGGAGAGTGATGCTCAGGTAGGTATAGCTATGCGGGCGGCCATGTTCTTGGCCGCTTGCTCCAAAGTCGGATTGTTGGCTCTCATTGATGAAGCAACCGGCTATCAGTACCAGCGGGCCGAAGATGAACTTCAATTGAAACTGAAGATGTTCCTTCTAGAGGAGATGCGGAAGTGGGAAAGGACTTTCCCGAACGATCTATGGGAGCAGTTCGGGAGGCTGACAAATTGGAAAGGTGCCGTCCATCAGAGGCCAAAATATTGGGGAAAACTGGTCATGGAGTTGGTCTACGAGTACCTCGATGCGGATGTAGCGCAGTGGCTTCGGGACCACGCGCCTAAGCCGCAGCACGGCCAGAACTATCACCAGTGGCTGACAAGCCAGTACGGCCTTAGGAAGCTGATAGAACACATTTGGAAGGTGATCGGCGTGGCCAGCACCTGCGAGACGATGGACGAGCTTCGCTACAAGATGGGGGAATTCCACGGCAAGAAGCAGGGCTTTCAGTTCGCCTTCAAGTTGCTGCCGGGGAATATCTCGCTGTGATCCACTGGCGGCCCGCCCTTTCGCGGCCGCCACCAAGAGGGACACACAATTAGCGCACTACCCCTTGACAGCCGTCGCCGCACAGACTCTAATAGTCGGTACCCGAACAAGTTTGCCTGTTAGGGGCGGTGTATGACCGGCCGAACCGTCCTCCACTACGAAATCCAGGAACGACTTGGCGAAGGCGGCATGGGTGTCATCTACGCCGCCCGCGACCTCAAGCTCGGCCGCCGGGTCGCCCTGAAATTCCTGCCTCCGAAACTGGTGGGCTCACCGGAAAACCTGGAGCGTCTGCGCCTGGAAGCCAAGGCCATCTCGGCGCTCAATCACCCGCATATCGAAATCATCTACGACCTGCATGAAGCCGACGGCCAGACCTTTCTGGTTCTCGAGTACCTTCCGGGCGGCACGCTCAAGCAGAAGCTCGTGGACCTGCGCGCGGAGGGACGCCGGCTGTCGCTCAGCGACGTGGTGCGCTACGCCGTGGAAACGACGCAAGGCCTGGCGCACGCCCATCGCCTGGGCATCCTGCACTGCGACGTCAAGACCAGCAACCTGATGCTCACGGCCGAAGGGGCGGTGAAGATCACCGACTTCGGCCTCGCCCAGTTGATGCACGACACGCGGGGGTCCGACGAGCCTGGAACCGTAAAGGGCACCCTGGCCTACATGTCGCCGGAGCAGGCGCGGGGCCACGACCTCGATGCCCGGGCGGACATTTTCTCTTTCGGTGTGGTTCTGTTCGAGCTCCTCACCGGCCGCCTCCCGTTCGATAGTCCCAGCGAGACGGCGATGCACCACTCGTTTGCCACGACGCCCGCGCCGCGTCTTCGTGAGTTCCGGCCGGAGGCGCCGGAGGAGCTGGACCGCATCGTCGCCCGGTCGCTTGAGAAGCGGCGCGAGGACCGCTACCAGGATGCCGGCCAGATGCTCAAGGAGCTGCGCGCCGTCCAGGATACGCTGTCCCGCGAGACCGAGGCCCTCACCCAGGCCTTCGATGCCGCGAGTACGGGTCCGCTCCCTGCCGTTAAGTATTGGACGCGGAGTGCGAAAGCGGCAGTGGCCGGCCTGGCCCTGCTGGCCTTGATGATCTTGCTGGCGGTGGCCGTGCCGGGCGTGCGTCAGCGGCTGTGGGGCCCTCGGCCGTCCCCGCTGCCCGCGGAACAGAGGCTCGCCGTGCTGCCGTTTCGCAACATCGGCAATGCCACCAGCGACGCTGTATGCGCCGGCTTGATGGACATCCTGACCAGCAAGCTCACCCAGCTCGAGCAGTTTCAAGGAGCCCTGCGCGTCTTTTCCGCGAGCGACGTGCTTCGCGAGCGCGTGACCAGTCCCCGGGAAGCCCAACGCGCCTTCGGCGCCACCCTGGCGCTCGACGTGAGCGCCCACCGGGACGGCGAGAGGCTGATCCTGAACGCCAACCTAGTGGATACGGGCACGCAATTGCAAGTGGCAGCGGAGACCATGGAAGTCCCGGCCGGGGACCTAGGGCGGGCGCAGGAAAGCCTCACCCTTGCCGCGGTCCGGATGCTGAACATCAAGTTGCGGCCGGAAGCGCGCCAAGCGCTCAAAGCCGGAGCGACCCAGGTGCCGACGGCCTACGAGTTTTACGTACAAGGACGTGGTTACTTGCAGTACTACGCCAAGCCGGAAAATATCGATAGCGCCATCACCGTCTTCGAGCGGGCGCTGAAACTCGATCCCAACTATGCGCTGGCCTATGCGGGGCTGGGTGAGGCTCGCTGGCTGAAATACGACCGCGCCTCGAACAAAGTAGTGAAATGGGTAGAGGCCGCCGAGCAGGACTGTCAGCAGGCGGTGAGGTTGAATTCCAGCCTGCCCGAGGCCCACATCTGCTTGGGAACTCTTTACAATGGCCGAGGGCAGTATGAAAAGGCCGCCCAGGAATTTCAGCGCGCCGCAGACGCTGAGCCGACCAACGACGATGCCTACCGGGGGCTCGCCCTGGCTCAGGAACGTTTGGGAAAGGTACAGGAGGCGGAGGATACGTATCGGCGGGCCATCGGGCTGCGGCCCCACTACTGGGCCAGTTACAACCAGTTGGGCTTGTTTTTCTACCATCACGGCCGCTACCGGGAGGCTGCCGAGCAATGGCAGCGGACCGCCGAGCTCACCCCCGACAACAGCCAGGCCTTCTACAACCTGGGGGCCGCCTATGCGCAGTTGGAGCGTTTTGAAGAAGCGATCGCTGCCTTTCGGAAATCCACCGAGCTCCGCCCCACCTGGGCCGCCTACTCGAATCTGGGCAGCGTCTATATGCGCCTGCGCCGGTTTGAGGAGGCCGTCTCGAGCTACCAGGAGGCCCTCAAAGACGCCCGGCAGAATTATCGGGTTTATGGCTACCTGGCGCGCGCCTATTACTGGGCGCCCGGGAAGCGGGACCTCGCGCGCGATCTCTACGAGCAAGCCCTCCGCCTGGGTGCGGAACGCCTCAAGATCAATCCCAAAGATACCGACGCGCTATTCCTGCTCGCCCGCTATTCCGCCATGGTGGGCCGCCGGGCCGAGGCCTTCGGGTATCTGAGGCGCGGCTTGCAGGAGCCGCCGGGAGATCCGGAGCTTCTGGTATATGCAGCGGTGGTTCACAACCAGTTTGGCGAGCGGGCAGCGGCTTTAGACTGGCTCGAAAAGGCGGCCGCGAAGGGCTATTCCCCCGGGCAACTCCGGGCCGAGATAGAACTGGACAATCTGCGCGAAGAGCCTAGATTTCTGGCACTCATTAAGCCTAAATAATGTATTGCAGGCAGGAGGCAAGAGATGGCAGAGAAAGTGATGGACCTCAACCGGTTTGTCCCTAATGGTGGGAACATCCCTCACAAACCGATTCACATCAAGGTAGACGACGCCGATACGCTCACGTTTTTGTGCGATGACCCCTTCGACATCACAGACATCAAGCGTCACCCCAACGGGCCTTCCGAAAACCCGTTCCATCGGTCGACGCTGCCGTTTGGCAGCACCAAGGGATCGGACGATCTTCACCGCACGAGCTCCGGCCCGCCGCTGCCGGACAGGAGAACCCGCCGGTACAAGGTCAGTGCCACAGTACACACCGCCAACGGCGATAGGCCGATCGACCCTGACTTCATCGTGGACTAGCGGCAGCGGCAGGAAGCGAAAGGCGGCAGGCCGCGGGGAAGCGTGGAGGTCGGCCGCCTTTAGGCCCGCTCCGGGGCTCCTCATGCCCCCGGGCAACAACAGGCAACTAAAATAAGGAGACCGTATGGCACAGCATCATCACCAGCTGGACATGAAAGATCCGAAGAACCAGAACGAACACGACCCGCACCACCCCCATCCGAAGGTATCGGTGCGCGACCAGGACACCATGACGTGGTTCATGGACGAAGACTTCCTGGTTATCAATATCGAACAGACGGAGGACGATCCCCGGCGGCCCAAGGACGTGAGCAAGCCGCCCAACCCCTTTTTCCGGCCGCTGCCGTTTGATGCCCGGGGCGGAAACGACGGCATCTTCCGGGTCAACTCCGGGCCGGCCGTTTCAGCCGCAGCCGGACAGCACTACAAGGCCACCTTTAAGATCAAGTCAACCGGCCAGATTATCGACCCCGATTTCGTCGTGGATTAGCACCACGGCGGAGCCGGGCGAGCGGCCAGGCAGCGGTGCTGCCATGGAACAAACAAATCTATTGCAGGCAGGAGGAGAAAGATGGCAGAGAAAGTAATGGACCTCAACCCTTTTGTGAAAGATCCCAGCCTCCCTCACGACCCGCTTCGGATCAAGTCGCAAGATGCGGACACGATCACTTTCTTGTGTGACGACCCCTTCGCGATCACCGAGATTCACTTGGACAGCCCAGCTCAGGCTCAAAGCGGCCACGTCAGAAAGAATCCGTTTCATCGCGAATCGCTCCCGTTTCGCAGCACCCCGGGATCGGACCGGAAACATCGCACCAACTCGGGCCCTGCCAAGCCCAACATGCAAGGCCATTACAAGATCACCTTCACGGTGAACGGTCGCGAGATCGATCCGGACTTCATCGTGGATTAAACGGCGGCGCCGAGGAAGGGACGGCCGCCGGCGGCGGTGCCGGGAAGACCGGCCCGCCGCCACGGCAGCAGCCGCTACCGGCCGGCTGCCCTGGCCAGCAGCACCTCCCGGCTGGCCGGGGTGCCGGTGCTGGCTATCTCGCGCTCGCTCGCGCCTTTCGGGATCTGACGCCCACGGTCCGCGTCCCAGGTCCACACCTGCGACAGGAAGTAATCGTGGCCGTAGCGGTGGAACACGAGTTGGGCGTTCTGCGGCGCCGTCAGAGTCTCTACGGCATTCACGATCATGGCCACCACGTGGCCATCGGCCGCCTGCAGCGCGATGATGCCCGGAACTGTACCCAGGGTGAGGGTGTACTGGCCGGCCTGGAACGTGGCGCTTCCGGCCGTGAAGTCGAACGGCACCTCCAAGATCAATTTTTGCGGAGTGGCCTGCGCGGAGAGGCCGCACGCCGCCAGCAGCGCCGCGCCACAAGCGACCAGCACTTTGTTTCTCAATTTCACTACCGGTTTCATGCCCCACTATGTGCATTTTTCCGGCCAGGCTCTGGTCGGGTCTTTGCGCCGGCCTCGCATTGCTGTGCGCATAGGACTTGCGGCGAACGCCCGGCGGCTGGCGGCGAGACCAGACGGTGCCAGTCTTGCTGTATCGGATAGGCCCGCGGACCAATTCAGATATCTTTCTCGGAAGGCAAGGCCCCAAACGGGCCGGCATCGGACGATCAGGGAAGACCCGAAGAAAAAAATGCGGCAGGCCGGGAGAGGGAAGATCGGCCTGCCGCTGAAAAGCCGGGTTACCTGGTGGCCGCTGGGGTCAGCAGGCGCTCCCGGTCGGGTGGCGTGGAGTGGGGTGTAGCACACTCTCTATCAGAGTGCGGGTCAACGATTTCCATGTGTAGCTTCATGTTCGTTGCCATTTGGTTGCCTCTACACGTGCAGTTGCATTGCCAAACTCCGCCCGGTTAGAAGCGATCCAATTTAAGTATTTGAAACTACACAGGTTAACTACTAGACTTCGGGGGGCTGGGCCGTTCCCCTGCTCGCCAGGATTGTCGAATCGGATAAGCTTGACTCAACTGGTCGGATATCCACCCCTTCCAGACGTATACTCTTATACGGAGTGCTTCCTAGACTCTTTGCGATTACCGGTCCCGTGAAGGGTTCGGTCTTTCCGCTCGAGTGCGACGAGTGGCGCATGGGCCGCGACCCGGCGAGCGATCTCTGCCTGGACGATCCGGGTGTCTCGCGGCGGCACTGCATCTTGACCCGCCAGGAAGGGCGGTTCCGCATTCGGGATCTCGAGAGCCGCAACGGCACCTTCGTCAACGGGACGCCGATCCAGGAGCGGGTCTTGCAACCCGGCGATGAGATTCGCGTCGGGGCCTCGCTGCTGTTCTTCCTGATCGAAGAAGAGCGGGACGCCGCTCGGCCGGCGGCGGCCCAATGGAACGAATCTGACGCGGCGACGCGATCGATTCTGCTTCGCCCCGAGGACTCGGTCTATCTGCGGCCCGGGAAGCTGGAAGGCTTCGCGACGCTGGGCGAGCGGCGCAGCCGCGAGCTGCGGGTGCTGCTCGACCTGAGCAGCGGCATCCACTCGGGCGGCCGGATGGAGGATCTCGCGGGCCGCCTGCTCGGATCGATTTTCGAGGCCCTCCCGGCCGAGCGCGGGGCGATCGTGTTGCTTTCTGACGACGGTGGCTGGCAGCCGGCTTTCGGCTGGGCCCGGGACTCCGGCCGAGCGGCCGCCTCTCCAGCGCCGGCGGCGTTGCTCGAGCGGGCCTTCACTGAGCGAGCCACCCTGTTGAGCGAGCCGGGTCCGGGCGGCTTGCCCTCGATGCTCGTGGCCCCTCTGCTGGCCTCCGGACGAGCCTGGGGGGCCATCACTCTGGAAACCGCCTCCCGCGCGGCTCCGTTCGACGCCGACCACTTGCAACTTCTCACCGCCCTGGCGGCCATCGCAGCCGGCCCTCTCGAGAACGCCCAGCGCCTGGAATGGCTCGAGAGCGAGAACCGCCGGCTGCAGGTCGAGGTGCACGGCAAACACAGCATGATCGGAGAGACGCCGGTGATGCAGGAGGTGTTCCAGCAGATAGCGCGGGCCGCGCCCAGCGAGTCTACGATTCTCATCCAGGGCGAGACCGGCACCGG
The DNA here is from genome assembly GCA_041482115.1 of Terriglobia bacterium. Lineage (GTDB taxonomy): Bacteria > Acidobacteriota > Terriglobia > Bryobacterales > JACQDG01 > JBGPDC01. Next base: position 23,270 of record JBGPDC010000027.1, read on the forward strand.
TAAGGAGCTGGTGGCGCGCGCCATTCACGCCGGAAGCCGGCGCTCCGCCCGCTCCTTCGTGGCCGTGAATTGCGCGAACCTTTCCGAATCGCTGCTCGAGAGCGATCTCTTCGGACACGAGAAGGGCGCCTTCACGGGCGCAATCGCCCAAAAGCGCGGCAAGCTGGAGCTGGCCGAGGGCGGCACCCTGTTCCTCGACGAAGTGGGCGAGATGTCCAGCCCGCTGCAGGCGAAGCTGCTGCGGTTCCTGCAGGAGCGCGAGTTTGAGCGGGTGGGGGGCACCCGCACGCTCCGGGCCGACGTCCGGGTGATTGCCGCCACCAATCGCGACCTCACGGCGGCGTCTCAAACCGGCGCCTTCCGGCACGATCTCTACTTCCGGCTCAACGTGATCTGCCTGACCCTGCCCCCTTTGCGGGACCGCCGCGCGGATATCCCGCTGCTCGCCAGCCACTTTCTCGTGCGCTTGGGCGAGAAGTCGTCCCGGCCGATCGCCGGTCTTTCCCCCGGTGCGCGCGCCTGCCTGCTGAGCTATGACTGGCCGGGCAACATCCGGGAGCTGGAAAACGCTCTCGAGCGCGCCGTGGTGCTCGGCTCGGGCGACCAGATCCAGCCCGAGGACTTGCCCGAGCCGGTGTTCGAAGGCGCCGCCGTAGCGTCCGCCGGAGCCGGCTTCTTCCACGAGTCGGTGCGCGATGCGAAGCGCCGCCTGATTCTCGCCGCGCTCGACCAGGCCGGCGGCAGCCAACTGCAGGCGGCGAAGATTCTGGGCTTGAACCCGACTTATCTCTCGCGGCTGATCCGCAACCTGGAGCTGAAACCGGCCCTCAAAGCGGGGGCCGGCCAGTAACGCCGGTGCGAACCATATTCCACCTCGATATGGACGCGTTCTTCGTGTCGGTGGAAGAGCTCTATGACCCGGCGCTGAAGGGCAAAGCCGTGGTCGTCGGCGGCAAGCCAAACGAGCGCGGCGTAGTGGCGGCGGCGTCCTATGAGGCTCGCAAGTTCGGCGTTCACTCCGCCCTGCCCCTCACGCGGGCCCACCGGCTTTGCCCGCACGCCATCTTTGTCGAGGGACATCCCGACCGGTATCGCGAATACTCAGGCCGGGTGCACGCGGTGCTGGAACAGTTCTCGCCGCTGGTCGAGATGGCGTCGATCGACGAAGCCTACCTCGACCTGACCGGGTGCGAGCGCCTCTACGGACCCCCGCTCCGCGCCGCGCACCTCCTGCACGAGCAAGTGCAAGCCGCGACACGCCTCCACTGCTCCATCGGCATCGCCACCTCGCGGCTCGCGGCCAAGGTCGCCTCCGACCAGGCCAAGCCGAACGGCGTGCTGTGGGTGGTGCCGGGGGCTGAGGCGGCGTTTCTCGCGCCGCTCGACGTCCGGAAGATCCCCGGCGTCGGACCCAAGACGGATCAGAGCCTGCAGGCGCTCGGCATCCGCAAGGTCGGGGATCTCGCGGCGCTCGGCGACGAGACCCTCGCCGCGGAGTTCGGCCAGTGGGGCCTGGCCCTCGCCGGCAAAGCCCGTGGCGAAGACGCGGGGGCCTGGTTCGAGGCCGCGGTGGGCGACCACGAGGACGCCAAGTCGATCAGCCACGAGACTACCTATAACGAGGACACTGCCGACGCGGCCACCCTCGAGGCCACTCTCGCCCAGCTCGCCCAGATGGTCGGGCGGCGGTTGCGCGAGTCGGGCCTGCACGGCCGGACCGTCCAGTTGAAGCTGCGCTACAGCGATTTCTCCACCCTCACCCGCGCCCGCACCCTCGACGAGACCACGCAGCTCGACAACGTCATCTTCGACGCCGCGCGCGACCTGTGGCGCGCCAACTGGAAGCCGGGCCGCCGGGTGCGTCTGCTGGGAGTGCAGGTCTCCGGACTCAGCCGCCTCGCCGGCCAAATGGATCTGCTCGAGAGCGAGCAGCGGGACAAGTGGCGGCGCGCGCTCGAAGCGGCCGACCACCTGCGCGACCGCTATGGCGAGCGCAGCGTGGGCCTCGCGAGCGGCATGCGCGGACGCTGGCGGGAGCGCGTCCACGAGAATCCCGCGGGCCTGCCGGGCCGAAAGCCGGACTCATGACCGCGCGGCAACTCGCGCTCGAGATTGTGGAGCGGCTGCGCGGCGCGGGCCACGCGGCCTACTTCGCCGGCGGCTGCGTGCGCGACATGCTGCTCGGCCGCGAGCCCCAGGACTACGACGTCGTCACCGCTGCGCCGCCCGCGCGCGTGCGTGACCTGTTCCCCGACGCCCTCGCCGTGGGCGCGCAATTCGGCGTTATGCTTGTCCGGCGCGAGGCGACCCAGGTCGAGGTAGCCACCTTTCGCTCCGACCACGCCTACCTCGACGGGCGCCGGCCGAGCGGCGTCACCTTTACCGCGAGCGCCGCAGAGGACGTCCGCCGCCGCGACTTCACCATCAACGGCCTGCTCTACGACCCGCTAGGCGACGAAGTTCTGGACTTCGTCGGTGGCCGCAGCGATCTCGACGCGCGCCTCGTCCGGGCTATCGGCGACCCGGCGGCCCGTTTCGCCGAAGATCACCTGCGGCTGCTGCGGGCGGTCCGCTTCGCCGCGCGCCTCGCTTTCGAGATCGAGCCGGGTACGCGCCAGGCGATCGGTGCGCATAGCGCCGCCATCACGCAGGTCGCAGCCGAGCGCGTGCGCGACGAGCTGGTTCGCATCTTAAGCGAGGGGGGCGCCCGCCGCGGCTTCGAAATGCTCGACCAAACCGGGCTCCTGTCTCACCTGCTGCCCGAGGTGGCGGCGATGCAGGGTGTCGCCCAGCCGCCCGAGTTCCATCCCGAGGGCGATGTCTGGACCCACACCCTCCTCATGCTCGGAATGCTGCGCGACCCGACGCCGACCCTCGCCCTGGGCGTGCTGCTGCACGACGTCGGCAAGCCGCCGACCTTCCGCATCGCCGACCGCATCCGGTTCGACAACCACTGCGAGATCGGGGCGCGCATGGCCGAAGAGATCTGCGGGCGGCTGCGTTTTTCCCGCCGCCAGACCGATCAGATCCTCGCCCTGGTGCGGAACCATCTGCGGTTCAAAGACGCGCCCCACATGCGCGAGAGCACCCTCAAGCGCTTCCTTCGCCTCCCGGCCTTCGAAGAACACCTCGAGTTGCACCGGCTCGACTGCCTCTCGAGCCACCGCCGCCTGGAGAATTACGATCTGGTTCGTCAGGCTTGGCTGCGCCTCGGCGAGGAAGGAATCAGACCTCCCCGTCTGATTACGGGCGATGATCTGCTGGCCCTGGGCCACCGGCCCGGACCGCTCTATCGCCAGATTCTGGACGCAGTCGAAGAAGCACAACTCAACCGCCGGGTCGCGAGCCGTGACGAAGCGCTCGCGCTCGTCCAGGAACAGTTCCCGGCGCCTGCCTCCGGCCTTCCGGCCCTAAACGGCGGCGTTGAAGAAGACCAGCCACACGACGACGCCGATCACGCCAAACACGGCTAGCGCCGCCAAAGACTCCAGAAACAGCAGCTTCTTATCCTCTTTGGAACGTTCCTCTCTCTCGAGTACCTCAAACATCGCTGCTACCTCCCTTCAACGATGTCGCCGCGGCCCTTGCAGCCGCTCTATCGAGCCCTATATCTATCCTACTCCGGCAGGCTCTACAACTCAAGGCGTTCGTGAGCCCTCGCAGGTTTCAGGTCCCGGCGCGAGCGTACGCCTCAACACACGCCGGCGGAGTTGCGGGCGGCGGAGCCAAGTCGCTATGTTGGAGCGATGCCGCCACGGCTGCCTTACCTGGACTGGTTGCGGGGCCTTGCGCTCCTGGGGATGTTGGTGGGCCACACCTTCCATTCCTGGGTGCGGGACGAACAGCGCACCTCCGACCTCTTCCAGGTCTCCCAGATGGTGGGCGGATTTCCGGCGGCGCTGTTTCTGTTTCTGACCGGGATCTCGCTCGTCATCCTGCTCGACCGCCAGGCGCGCTCCGGCGGCGCCGAGCGCGATTTGTGGGGCGTGATCCTGCGGCGCAGCGGCTACATCCTCGTGGTCGCCTATCTGTTCCGGTTGCAACAGTGGGCGATGTGGTGGCCGAATCCCAACTATCAGGGCCTGTTCAAACCCGACATCCTGAACGCCCTCGGCGTGGCTCTCGCCCTCTCCGGCGCCGTGATGCTCCTGGCCCCTAAGCACCTGCGTCTCGCGGCGGCGGCGGGCGGCGCCGTGTTTTGCGCCGTGATCACGCCGCTCGCGTGGGCGCTCCCCGCGGACCTGCTGCCCCTGCCGCTCCTGGGCTACCTCCGGGGCCTCCCGGAGCTGCTGAACTTCCCCGTGTTTCCGTGGGCTTCCTACACCTTCACCGGCGTGCTGGCCGGGATGGTGGTGGTCGGCAAGGAACCCGCCCAGGTGGACCGCGCCATGCAGTGGTTCGTCCTGATCGCGCTAACGCTGCTCCTCGCCGCGCGGTTCTTCGATGCGCTGCCCTACACCTACTACCACCCGTACGATTACTGGAACACGAGCCCGAACCTGGTCGCCAATAAGACCGCCCTGGTGCTGCTGCTTTTCGCCGCTTCTTACGGCTGGACGAGCGTGGCCGACCTGAGCCGCTTCAGTTGGGTGCGCCAGATCGGACGCACCTCGCTGCTGATCTACTGGGTGCACATTGAGATTGTCTACGGACGATTGTTCCACGGCTGGCAGCGCCGGATGACCCTCGGGCAAACCGCCACCGGCCTCGCGTGCCTGACGGCGGCGATGCTCCTGCTCTCGGTCGCCAAGACCCGCTGGGCCGAGCGCCGCAAAGCCGCCCTCCGCGCCCCCGCGCCGCCCCCGACGGGCGCAGTCCCGGATTCGGCCTAAGGGATCAAGCTATGAAGATTGCTTCCGTGGCGGATATCAAGGCTCATTTCAGCGCCTACTTGAGGGCCGCCGTGCGGGGCCCGGTCGTGGTCACGCGGAGCGGCAAGCCCGTGGGCGTCCTGCTGGCGGTTGATGATGAAGACGAACTGGAGCGCTTGGTCATGGCCTACTCACCGCGGCTGCGAACGATTCTGTCGGCCGCACGGCAACGGATACGGGCCGGGGCCGGCATTCGCCACGAAGATCTGTGGCAGGAACTAGAAAGCGACGAAGAGAGCCCGCGGCCGAGCGGCCCGCACCGGAAAACGGCCTAGCCAGCCGCCCCCTTGCAAATTCTCACCGGCCCCGAGTAAGATAGCCGTTTCCCTCCAGCGTCGTCGAAAGGCTCTCCGTGCTCCAGGTGTATTTCATCGCGCGCTCTCACCCCGAAATTGAAACCGCGTCCTACCGCACCCTCGACCGCGCTCCGCTCACCTTCGTGCGGCACGAGGGACTCCTCGCCGCCCTCCGCGCGCTGGCCCCCGGCTCCCGGCCGACCCCGGAGCGCATGCTCGAATACAACGGCATCATCGCGACCGCCTCCCGGCGCGCCACCGTGCTGCCGGTGCGGTTCGGCGCCGGCTACCGGTCGGAGGCGGCCGTGGCGCGCCTCCTCGCCGAGCGGGGCAGGGAGTTGCTTGAAGCGCTGGACCGCCTGGAGGGCAAGGCCGAGTTGGGACTGCGGGTGATTCTCGACACCCCGGAACAGGCCCGCCAGCAGGCCGCTGTCCTCGCCCGGCACGGGAGCGCCCTCGAAATCTGGCACGAGATCCACCCGGATCCCGCGGGCCGCACCGTCCTCGAAGTGGCCCTGCTGGTCTCGGGTACCGAAGTCCCGGCGTGCCGCGCTCGCCTGCAGGCCGAGGCCGGGGAGGTCACGGGCCCCTGGCCGCCGCGCCACTTCCTGCCGCGCTTCCTGCGCGCGCCCGTGGCCTCCGAGCGGCGCTCGCTGCGCGATCGCCCTGCCGCCCGCCGCGCCGGATAGCAGACCTACTGGAGCCGGTATTTCTCGTTGAGCAGCCGCTGGAACCGCGGCCGGTAGATCAGGTCGTAGGCCAGCTCTTTGTCCGGAAACAGGTTGAGCGCGGCGTGGCGCGCCGAGGCGATCAGCTCGCTCGCCTCTTCCACCGGCATGGCGTCATTCTGGCGGATCACGTTCATCACCAGGTCCATCATCATCTGCAGGCGGCGAACTTTCTGTCCCTCCGCCGCAATCTCTTCTCGCGTCGCTAACGGCATCCCTGCTTACAGATTATAATCGGGATAGGAGCCTTCCGGAGCACGCTATGTCCAATACCGAACCGTTCGTCACCGTGTTTGAAGGCAACGGCATTACTGCGGAGATGGAGGCCCAGTCGATCCACGCGCTCCTCGAGTCGAGCGGCATCGAGTCGCTGCTGGTGCGCGAGAACGTGACCGAGCTGCCGGTTGGTAACGTCGACGTGCGGGTCGTCGGCTCGCAGGCCGAGAGAGCCTTCGAGATCATCAAGGCCGGGCGCGCCGGCGGACCCGAGGCGGCCGACGAAGCCGAAGCCGAGACGGAAATCTAGCCCCCACTGGGGTTGAAAACAACTCGCTAGCGCGGGCGGCGCCTGACGGAGTACACCGCTTTCACCACGGAAATTACCTGCGACTTGGAGGTTTGGGGAAGGGGTCCGGCGTGTTTTCGCGCCGCTCGCAGGAAGGCGCGGATCTCGGGGCGGGCCAGGTCCGCGGGGGACTGGATGGTGATGTGCCGTATCCGTTTGCCCGTGCCCAGCAGAATGCCGCGCGGGTCCGGTAACGCGGTGCCGTGATTGAAGCCGAGGTTCACGTGCCTGCCATACACGGCGACGTGGCAGATGCCGTCTTTCATCCGGTCCGTCGGACCGTAGCCCACGGCGACGGCGTTGTAGGCGTCATAGATGTTTTCATGGCAGGGGCCGAGTTCTTCGAGCACGATCTGGCGAAGCTGCAGCGCCAGCTCCCGAACCGCGGTGGGATAGGGTCGCAGGAATTTCTTTAGTTCCTTTGGCGGGGTATAGGGCACAGCGGACTCGGACGCAGAAACAGGCCCTTCCAACTGCTAATATCTTACATCTCACTCTCCCCACGTTGGCTTGCGGCCCGCTTGCTCGAGCCGGTAAGTCGAGACCTCCACGCGTTGTCCATCCGTCGAGATAGTTACTAATCCCTCCCGGTCGGTGCGCAGAATCTCCGCGTGACGCGCCGTCAGGCGCGCCACCACGCTCGGGTGCGGATGCCCGTAAGGACTGTCATAGCCCGCCGAGATGACCGTCAGCCACGGCCGCACCGCGTCGAGAAAGGGTTCCGTCGAGGACGTGCGGCTGCCGTGGTGGGCGACCTTGAGCACGTCCACGGGCGTCGCGAGCCCGTCCTCCAGCAGACGCCGCTCCGAACGCCGCTCCATATCCCCGGCGAGCAAAAACCGCCGCTGCCCGTAGGTCGCGAGCAACACCATCGAATCGTCGTTAGAGGCTTGCTTGCCGGGAACGTAGTCCGGCGCTGGCGACAGTACGTGGAACTTCACGCCGCCCAGCTCTCGGGCCTCACCGCGCTCCAGGTGCACGACCCTTACCCCGCGCCGCCGGGCGACCTCCAGCACCCGTTTCCATTCCGCCGACGCCGGCGCCGGACCAGTCCATAGCTCGCCTACCTCGAAGTCTTCGAGCACCGCCGGCAGTCCGCCGACGTGGTCGGCATGCGCGTGCGAGACGGCCACCACGTCGAGACGCCGGATCGAGCGCGACCACAAGTAAGGCGCCACCACGTCCTCCCCGATGTCGAAACTGGATTCCGGCGCGCGGCCAAAGGACGCGAGCCCCCCCGTGTCCATCAGCATCGTGCGGCGGTCCGGCAGCGCGAGCAGCAAGGCCTCCCCCTGCCCCACGTCGAGTGCGGTGACCTCCAGGCGGCCCGGCTCCAGGCGCGGCGGAAACGGGTGTACGACGAGCCCGGCGACACCCGCGAGCACCATCGCCCAGCCCACGGCTTGCAGCCACCGGGACCGCCGCTCGCCGGCGAGAATCCACGCCAGCGCCGCGAGCGCGAGACCGCACAGCGCCGCGTACCAGACCGGCGGCGAAGGCACCCGCGTTTCGAGTCCCGGCAGGCGGCTGTGCCATTCGACGATCCCGACCAGCAGCGCCACGAGGCCCGCGACCGCCCGCCCGGCGAGCGGCCAGCCGGTGACGATCACGAACGATCCGGCCGGAACCAGCAGCCCGAGCAGCGGTACCACCAGCAGGTTCGCCGAAAGCCCGCTCCACGAGATGCGGTGGAACAGTCCCGCCATCGGTACCGTCAGCCCGAGCTGCACCACTGCCGAGACGATAGCGAGTTCGCCGGCCGTCACGACCGGGCCCACGACGCCGCACAGCAGCCTCATAGAACGCCTCGCCGGGAACGGCAGCCGCTCGGCGGCCATCCGCCACTCGAGGCGCGTCTGCGCCACGTTGGGCGGCAGATGCATGTCGAGATCGACGTTCGGCAAATCGGCGAGCGCCAGCCGGTAAGGTTGCAGCGTCCGTTCGCACAGCGGCATCGCAATCCCCGCAATGAGCCCCACGGCGAGAAAGGAGAGCTGGAAGCTTGCATCGAAAAGGTTCCCCGGGTCCCACAGCAGCAGCACCAGCGCCGTCCCAGCCAGGATGTTCAAGGCGCGCCGCGCGCGGTAAAGCTGGCGGGCCAGCAGGTAAGCCGCCACCATGATCGCCGCCCGCACCGACGGGATCTGCGAGCCTACCAGCAAGACAAACCCGCTCGTCAGCGCCAGTGTGAACAGCGTCCCAGGGACAGGTGCCAACCGCACGCGCCGGAAGAGCCACAGGCAAATTCCTGCGACCATCCCCACGTTCGATCCCGACACCACCAGGACGTGATACGTGCCCGTGCGCCGGAACGCCTCCCCCAGGCGCGGATCGAGCGCCGAGGCGTCACCGAGCAGCATGGCCCGGGCCACGCCGGCCTCCTGCGAGCCCGAGCCCAACAGGACGTCCACCCGCCGGTTGGCCCACACCCGCGCCCGCCACACCACCGCCGTCAGAGCGTCGCCGCCGCGTCCTTCGAGATGAGTAACGGCGGCGCGGGGCCCGAGCGACCCGGTCATGTGGATGCCGTTGCGCACCAGGTAAGCCGTCCGGTCAAACCCGCCCGGGTTTTCAAAATTCCGCAACCGCCGCAGCCGGACCGGCAGTTCCACCCGCTCGCCGTACTCGAGCGCCAGTGGCTCCTGGCCCGGCTGGCGGTAGGCCGATACGCGCAGCCCGCCCGTAGCCCGCACGTCTCCATTCACCGTCTCGACGGCCAGCACAAACTGGTCCCGGTTCGCGACCCCGGCCGTCGGCTCCCGCACCCAGCCCCTCACCATCACCGCCTGGCGCAGGTCGAGGTCCAGGCGGTCCACTACATTACTGATACAGTCCGGCCCCGGACCGCGCGGGAACGAAGCCCACAGCGCCCCCAGCAGCAGGAACCCGGTACAGCAGGCGACGACCGCCGCCCGCCAGGTCCCCCGCCACAGCCCCAGCCAAGCCAGAGCCATAAGCAGCAAAATGGCGACAGTCAGTTCGCGAAAGGAGAAGGTGGCGTACTCGCTCGCCACCAGGCCCGCTGAGAAAGCTGCCAGCGGAGCCACCAGCGGATACTTCAACTGGAGGTCAGCTCGATCAGGCTCTCAATATGAAACGTTTGTGGAAATAAGTCAACGAGCTTGACGGCGGCGATTTGAAATCCCCCCTCGATGAGCGCCCGCAGATCGCGCGCCAGCGTCGCCGGATCGCACGACACCACCGTCAGCCGCCGCGGCCGCAGGCGCACCAGTGCGGCCGTCACGGCGCGCCCGAGCCCGGCGCGCGGCGGATCGGCCAGCACCAGATCGACCGGCTCCTGCCAGTTCTCCAGGAACTCCTCCGCCGACCCGTGATGCGCCTCCACCGGAACCCCCGCGCGCCCGGCGTTGAACTCGAGATCGGCCGCCGCGCTGCGGCTCGAGTCGAGCGCCACCACGCGCGAGAACCGCCGCGCGAGCGGCAGCGTGAAGAGTCCCACGCCCGCGAAGAGGTCGATAGCCGTGCCACCGGCATCGCCGGCATGCTCCGCGACCGCCAGCTCCGCCAGGCGCGCCACCAAAAAGCGGTTCACTTGAAAGAATGACCGCTCGCCCACCCGGTAGCTGGTGTCGCCCACGGCATACTCCAGGAAGCGCCGGCTCGAAAAGCCTTCTATCTCCCGGCTGCACCACTCGAAGAAACGCCGGTTCACCGGTTGCAGGCTGTCGGTGACCGTGAGCTGGATCTCGCTCTCATTCGTAAACAGCTCCACGCCCTGCATAAATTCCGGGAACCACCGGTCGTGCCCCATCTTCCCGAGCGCCGCAATCGCGCGGTTGATCGCCGGCGACGCGATGGGACATTTCTCCACCGGGCACAACCGCCGCGAGCCGTGCTCGTGGTATCCGGTGGCGATGCGCGCCCCCACGCGGTGGAAGTGCAACTGCACCCGGTTGCGATACCCCCACGGCTCCCCCGATACCAGTTCCACGTCTCCCGCCCACGTGACCTTCCCCAGCCGCGCCAGCGTCTCGAGCAGTATGTCCCGCTTGAACGCGAGCTGCCTCTCGTAGGGGATGTGCTGGTAGTGGCACCCCCCGCACCGCGCGAAATACGGACACGGTGCCTCCACCCGCTCTGCCGAAGCCGCCTCGACCCCCACGTTCCGCGCGCTAATGAGGTCCGCCGTCTCTTTTTCGACCTCCACCAGCACCCGCTCGCCCGGCATCACAAACGGCGCCAGCACCACCCGCCCGTCCGCGCGCGCGAGGCCTCGCCCGCCATACACCAGCTTTTCGATCTCCACCGCGAAGCTCATTGGTTGTCCGGCCGTCTATCGTCACTATAGAATGAATCTTTCACCGCCACTATGAAACCTCGCGTGTTTTCGGCCGTCCAGCCGTCGGGCAACCTGCACATCGGCAACTACCTCGGCGCTCTTAAGAACTGGGTCCGCATGCAATACGACTACGAGAGCTTCTTCGGCATCGTGGACCAGCACGCCATCACGGTCTACCAGAAGCCCGCCGAGCTGCGCCAGAAGATCGAGGAAGTCGCGGCGCTCTTCCTCGCCGCCGGCATCGACCCCCAGCACACCGCGATCTTCGTGCAGTCCGCCGTGCCCGCCCACGTCGAGCTCGCCTGGGTCCTGACCTGCGTCACCCCCGTCGGATGGCTCACCCGCATGACGCAGTTCAAGGCCAAGAGCGAGCAGCAGGACTCCGTCGGCGCCGGACTCCTCATGTACCCCGTCCTCATGGCCGCCGACATCCTGCTCTATCAGGCCTCGCTCGTCCCCGTCGGCGAGGACCAGGCCCAGCACCTCGAGCTGACCCGCGACGTCGCGCAGCGCTTCAACTCGCTCTATGGTGAAACCTTCGTCATGCCCCAGACCGGCCTCCCCTCGATCGGCGCCCGCGTCATGGGCCTCGACGATCCGACGGTGAAGATGAGCAAATCGGCGCCCGGCTCCAATCACGCCATCGCCATTCTCGACCCTCCAGCTCGCATCAAGAAGGTCATCGGCCGCGCCACCACCGACACGCGCCCCGCCGTGGACTTCGCCGACCTCGGCGAGGGCGTCAAGAACCTCCTCGGCATTTTCCAGGCCTTCACCGGCTGGACCGACGACCAGATGCGCCAGCACTTCACCGGCCTGAACTACGCCGGACTCAAGAAGACGGTCACCGAAGCCGTGGTGGCAGGTCTCGAGCCGATCCAAAAGCGCTACCAGGAGATCACCTCCGACGCCGGCTACGTCCGCCGCATCCTGGCGGAGGGCGCCGCGCGCGCCTCCGCCATCGCCGACTCGACCGTCGCTGTGGTAAAGCAGCGCGTCGGTCTTTACACCTGAGGCCGCCGCCAGTGTTCGCCCGCTATTACGACGCGCTGGCCGACTGGCCGAAGCGCCTCGCCCGCGAGATCCCCTTCCTGAAGCGGCTCCTTCCCGGACGCCGTGTGCTCGTGGCCGGATGCGGCACCGGCGGCCACCTCCCGGCGCTCGCCGCCGCAGGGTTCGACGTGACCGGCATCGACGCCGACCCCGCCATGGTCGACCTCTCGCGGGCGCGCGCTGCCGGCCGCGTCGAGTTGCTGCGTCTCGAGGCGTGTTCCCAACTCGGCGCCCGCTTCGACGCCGTCCTCTGCCTCGGCAATGTCCTCCCCGGTCTCTCCGAGCCCAACCAGATGGAACTCGCCATCGCCGAGATGTACGGCGCGCTCGCGCCCGGCGGCGTCTTCTTCACCCAGAACCTCAACTACGACCGCCGCTGGCGCGAGAAGACGCGGTTCTTTCCGCTGCTCAGCGGGAAGAAAGATGACGAAGAGGTCATCCTCTTCAAGTTCGCCGACTACGCCGGCTCCCACATCGACTTCCACGCTGTGTACCTCGTCCGCCGGGACCCCGCCGCTTTGTGGGGGCAGCACATGACCACCACGCCCCAGCGCCCCGTCTTCCGCCGCGACCTGGAGAACGCCTGCCGCCTCACCGGCTTTGCGCGGCTCGAGTGCTGGGGCAACTACTCCGGCGAACCCTTCGACGAACTCCGTTCCCCCGATCTCTTACTGGCCGCCTGGAAATGAGCGACGCCTCTCCTCCCGAACCTCTCCCCGAAAGCGGCCCGCGCGTCTCGCTCGCCAGTTATTACCGGCTGGTCCGCGCCAATCCCAACTACCGCCGGCTCTGGTTCGCCCAGATCATCAGCCAGCTCGGGGACTGGTTCTACGCCGTCGCCATCTACGACCTCATCCTGAAGCTCACCGGCTCGGCCCAGCTCGTGGGCACAGTCGTGCTGCTCCAGATCCTCCCCATCTTCATGCTCGGTCCCACGGCCGGCGCCGTGAACGACCGCATCAGCCGCCGGAGAGTGATGATCACCGCCGACCTGGTGCGAGCGGTCGTAGTACTAGGCATGTGGTTCGTCCGCACCCCGGGCCAGTTGTGGCTGCTCTTCCCGCTCCTCATATTCGAAGTCTCCTCCCTCGCCTTCTTCGAGCCCGGCCGCAGCGCCATCATCCCCAACCTCGTCGCCCGGGCCGACATCCTCACGGCCAACTCGCTCTCCTCGGTAACCTGGTCGTTCACGCTGGCGATCGGCGCCGGCATTGGCGGACTCGCCATCCATTGGCTCGGCCGCGAGACCGCCTTCATCATCAACTCCGCTTCGTTCGTGCTCTCGGCGTTTCTGCTCGCGCGCATCCACGTCGAAGAGCCGCACATCGCCGCGCACCGCCACCTCGGATGGGCGGACGCCCTCGGCCTCGGTCCGGTACTCGAAGGCGTCCGCTATGTAAAGGGCGACCCGCGCCTCACCGCCCTGCTCTTCGTCAAGTGCGGCCTCGGATTGCTCGGCGCCAACATGGTGCTGCTGCCCGTCTTCGGCGAGCACGTCTTCCGCCTGCCCGGCGCCGAGGTATTAGGTATCAGTACGCTCTTCATGTTCCGTGGCGTCGGCGCGGCTTTCGGACCCCTCCTCGGCAGTCGCATCGCCGGCACCTCCCAGCGCCGCCTGCGCCTCGGCGTCCTCGCCGGCTACCTGCTGGCCGGCTTCTTCTACCTGCTCTTCAGCCGCGCCCCTTCGCTCGCCCTGGCCTCCGCTTGCATCGTAGGCGCCCACATGGGCGGCTCCTCGGTATGGGTGTTCTCGACGACCCTCCTGCAACTCAACACCGAGGACCGTTTCCGCGGCCGTGTCTTCGCCGCCGACTTCGGCCTCAACATGCTCACCGCCTCCCTCTCCGCCTACACCGTCGGCTTCGCCATGGACCACGGCGTCGCGCCCCGCGCGGCGGCCCTAACTGTAGGTCTCGCGATGTCTCTGCCGGCCCTCGCCTGGCTCTCCGCCCAACGCCTCTGGCGTGATACGGAGCAGTAAGAATCACAGCATTCTTAACTTTCAGTGCGCTTTTTCAGCCAATTAGCACCTCCGGCCTGCCGTGCACTCGGATCACGTCCCAACACGGCCTACGGCGGCACTGAATCCTACTTTCCGAACGGACTCCCTTAAGGCTGGCGTCCACTCTTCGGGTAGGACCACAGTCAAGACTTGGTCCCATGGGATAAGCAAGCTGGATCTCTTCACCAGCGGGTCCAGTTCGTGCTTGTCCGTGTTCAGCTCGATCCAGAGTCCACGACGGTCCGAGGAATCCAAAATTTTTGCTTCGATTAGGTGGCTGCCGTCTGACCCACCAATTTCACCACGCGGATCATCCGGTCTGAGAAAGAGTCGGACGCCCACGAGGTTTGCCCAATCCCGACGTACTGCAATCACAGCAAAACTTCCGGCTGGAATATCCATTACCGCGATTCTATCTCAGTCTCGCTCAGAGAAGAGACAAGGACGCCATTGTTGCGGGCCTGAAGGCCCTGGCAGTCGGTAACTTCGACTGCTGTACGCCTGTGCGTTAAACTCGGCACGAGGAGCAGTGAACGGCATGGCAAATCCTGACCATCTCGCGATCATCGAGCAGGGCGTCGAGGTCTGGAATGTGTGGAGGTACCAACACCCCGACATCCGCCCGGATCTGGCTGGGGCAGACCTGCGCAAGGCCAACCTTGAGGTCGCTGTCTATCGCCATCCGAGTAATCCCGAGCCAGACGCGGACCCATACGGCATCGATTTCACGCGAGCCATTCTCAAGGAAGCAGACCTCAGCCATGCGGAGCTGTGGCTTCCAGAGCTTAGGGGCTGTCTAGAAACAACGTGATCAGACTACCGGTTTGCGAGGGCGGATTTCGTAGTTCCAATCGCCGTGGAACTTGTCAGGCTTGAGATCAATCTGGGCGACTTCCTTGTCCGACAC
>JBGPDC010000028.1:0-37422 GCA_041482115.1 Terriglobia bacterium
CTGTTCGGCATCTATCCGGCGGTGCAGGCCGCTCGCCTCGATCCGATCGAGGCGATCCGTTACGAATAAGAAACCAGGTTGTTTGCTTACAATGACCGTACGCCTTGCCTGCCTCGTTGTGGTTGTAGCCGCCCGCCTGGCCGCCCAGAACGCGGCCTTTCCCAGCGGGACGTATTTTCGGGAGCAGTGGACTAAACCGCCGCTCCAGGTCGAACTCCCGGCCCCCATCCGCCTCGAAGACTTCGTAGTGGGCGGCAAGCTCGAGTTGTCTCTGCGGTCCTACATTGAGCTGGTGATGGCCAACAATACGGATATCGCCATTCAGAGGCTCAACGTCCTGCTGGCCCAGAACGCTATCCAGCGCGCCTTTGCGCCCTTCGACCCCGCTTTCCTGGGCAGCTTCAACTCCAGCCGCGCCAACACGCCTTCGAACGACGTGCTGGCTGGCGCCTCGGTCGTCAGCAGCCTGAACCAGCGCGCCAGCTTCACCTACAACCAGATGCTGGAGAACGGCACCCAGTACAACGTGGGGTTCATCGGCAACAAGGCCGCCAGCAACAGCGCCTTCACGAACTTCAATCCCAGCATCTCGACCAACCTGCAGTTCAACGTTACGCAGCCGCTGCTCCGCAATCGCGGGATCTATGTCAACCGGCTGCCCATCATGATCGCCCGCTCGCGCTTCCGGGCCTCGGGATCGCAGCTCCGCGAGCAGGTCATCAGCCTGCTGGCGCAGGCGGAGAGCGCCTACTGGGACGTGGTGGACGCCCGGGAATCGCTGCGCGTCCGGCAGGAGTCGCTCGAATTGGCGCAGACTTTCCTGAAGCGTTCCACGCGCGAGCTGGAACTGGGCGCCATCTCACCCCTGGACATCTACCAGCCGCAGCAACAGCAGGCCACCGCGGAAGTGAACGTGGCCACCGCGGTTTACCGGCTGAAGCAGCGCGAAGACGCCGCGCGGCGCTGGATCGGGGCCGACCTGAATCCGCAGATCCGCACTCTGCCGCTAGTGCTGACCGAAACCGCCACGGCCCCCGTCGACAGTGCCCCGCTGCTGCCGGAGGACTTGGCGGAACGCGCCCTGCGTCTGCGGCCCGAGCTTGAAACCTCGCGCTTCACCACCGACGCTGCCGACCTGCAGATCCAGTCGGCCACCAACAACCTGCGGCCCGACTTGAGTCTCGGGGGCACCTACACTTCACAAGGCCGCGGCGGCATTTTCTTCCCGCGCAGCCTGACCGGTACCACGGGGCCGGTGATCCCCCTGCCCGGCGGTATCAACGACGCCATCGACCAGCTCTTCAACTTCACCTACCCGACCTACGGCTTCTCGCTGACCTTGCGGCTGCCCCTGCGCAATCGCCAGGCCGCCGCCGACCTGGCCGATGCCACCGTCACCAAGCGCCGGGAGATCCTGAACCAGCGCAGCCTGGAGCAGCGCATCCGCCTGGACGTCCTGACGGCGGTCAACGCTGTCGAGCAGAGCCGCGCCGGTGTGCGCCTGGCGGGGGTCGCCCAGGAATTCGCCCGCAAGCGCTTGGACGCCGAGCAACGTAAGTATGAGCTGGGCGTCAGCACGATTTTCCTGGTTCTCCAGGCCCAGACGGACTTGACCAGCGCCGAAAGCGACCTCGTGACGCAATCCATCAATCTGCGTCGCAACCAGCTCCAGCTCCTGCAATCCACCGGGGAGCTGATCGAGGAGCGCGGCGTCGTATTACAATAAGCGTCCTGCCCTAACGTCGTGCCCTAACTATGTCTGGACCTCGTCTCCCCTTGCTCGAGCGCGACCAGGTTCCGCCGGAGATCCAAGCACTCTACGACGCCTTCATCGAAAAGCGCGGCGTAGTGCCGAACATGATCAAGACGGTGGCCCACTCACCGGAGCTGGTCAAGGGGTTCGCCGCCTTCATGGGACCGCTTATGGGGCCGGGCCAGGTCAGCCAGCAGTTAAAAGAGCTAGTGGCGCTGCACGTTTCGCTCCGCAACGACTGCCACTACTGAATCGCCGCTCACACTGCTTTGGCAAAGCAGTACGGCGCGAGCGACGAGAAGGTAGCCGCGCTTCTCAGCTTCGAGTCCAGCCCGCTCTATAGCGAGCCTGAGAAGCTCGCCCTGCGCGTGGCCGAGCGCACCCGCGAGTCGGGCCTGGGTCTCGACGACGCGCTCTACGAGGACCTCGTCCGCCACTACACCCGGGTCCAGATCCTGGAGATCACCGCCGTCGCCACCGCTTTCCAATTCTTCAACCGCTTCGTCGACGCCCTCCGGATTCCCCCCACCGCAGCCGGTTCGGACCGCCCGTAGTGTAAGTTATACTATTGACAACAAGATCCGATGATCTTATAGTAGGCAACAACTGTAACGGGGTGAGGTGGGACCTCACCCGGCCATTTGGAGGAAACGGGTAGTGTGTGGGATTGCGGGCTATACGCACCCTGCCGGGTGTGCGCGGCCTGAATATATTTCAAACCTGACAGCACGGCTCCGGCACCGGGGTCCAGACCAGCAGGGGACTTTTGTCTCCGACACTGTTTCCCTCGGCGCCGTCCGCCTGAAGATTCTCGACCTGAACGCGGGCAACCAGCCGCTCGTGAGCGACGACGGCCAGACTATTCTGGTTTACAACGGCGAGGTCTACAACTACCGCGAGGTGCGTGAAGAGCTGGCCCGGCGCGGCCATGTTTTTCACTCCCAGTCGGATACCGAAGTCGTGCTCCACGCGTTCCTCGAGTGGGACACCGCCTGCTTCGAAAAATTGAAGGGCATGTTCGGGCTGGCCCTGTGGCAGGAGCGCGGCCGGCGGCTGGTGCTGGCGCGCGACCGGATGGGCATCAAGCCGCTCTACTTCTGCCGGCGCGCCGGACAAATTTACTTCGGCTCGGAAATGAAGGTGCTGCTGGCGCACCCGGAGATCCCTCGCCGGCTGGACCTGACCGCCCTACAGCAATATCTCTCGCTCAATTACGTGCCCGGCCCGCGGACGCTGGTCGAGGGCATCGAGAAACTGCCGCCCGGCCATTTCCTGGAGTGGAGCGGCGGTGACGCGAGCATCCGTCCCTTCTGGTCGCTGGACTTCCAGACCGACCATGAGATCACGGAGGAGGCAGCCGTCTCCCGCCTCGACGAGTTGCTCCGCCGCTCGATTCGGGAACACCTCGTTTCGGATGTCCCGCTGGGCGTGCTGCTAAGTGGCGGCCTGGATTCGAGCACCATTCTGCACTATGCAGCCGGCGAGTCGCCCCGGCGGGTTCAAACCTTCTCGGTCTCCTTCCCGGGGCGCTCCTTCGACGAGTCTCGTTACTTCCGGGCGGTGGCGCGCCAGTACGGGACCGAGCACCACGAACTCGCCCTGCGCGCCGACCAGAGCCTGGAAGATGCGATCCGCCAGTTCGCCGAATACGCGGACGAGCCCTGCGGCGACTCTTCTTCGCTGCCGGTCTGGTACCTGTCGAAGCTGTGCCGGCGTAACGTGACCGTGGCCCTCTCGGGCGAAGGAGCCGACGAGCTTTTCGGCGGCTACGTGACTTACCGGGCGGACCGCTTCGCCCAGCTCGCCCGCCTGGTTCCAGCCGCCTTGCGCCGTGCCACGCTCGCCGCTGCCCAGCGTTATCTGGCCGTTTCCGATGATAAGATCAGCCTCGAATACAAGCTGAAACGGTTCCTGGAAGGAACCTTCCTGCCGCCGCTCGAAGCGCACTATTACTGGAACGGGGGCTTTTCGGCCGCCCAGCGGCAGGCGCTCTGCAACTTCCCCGTGCAGCGGTGGAATCCGGAGTTGCCGCCCGTCAACGGTCTAAACCGCTTCCTGTGCTTCGACCAGATGTACTACCTGCCGGACAACATCCTGGCTAAGGTGGACCGCATGAGCATGGCGCACGCCCTCGAAGTGCGTCCGCCCTTCCTCGATCACGAGATCGTGGACTTTGCGGCCCGCCTGCCGGAGCGGCTCAAGATCCGGGGTTCGCAACAAAAGTATCTGCTACGGCGCCTGATGCGAGGCAAGCTGCCCGAGGCCGTGCTGACCCGTAAGAAAGTCGGCTTCGATATTCCGGCGCACGATTGGCTCCGCACCGCACTCAAGCCGCTGCTCCGCGAGGCGCTGAATCCTACGGTCCTGGCGCGGACCGGCCTGTTCCACACCGAGGCCGTCGGACGACTGGTGCACGACCATTTCGACCGGCGCGTAAACGCCGGCTTCCACCTGTGGGGTCTGATGATCCTGCTATTGTGGATGGAGAAATGGCAGATCGAGTCGCCGCTGGAACCGCTCCAGGAACCGGCCCTGGTCTCGGAACCCGCGACCCTGGAGCCCGCCAGCGCTACTGCTCCCTCCTTCTCCTGGTCGTAGGCGCGGCCATCTTCCTCGGCAGCATCTGGGCGCCCCCGTCGCTGATGGACGACGTGGATGCCGTCAACGCGCAGATTGCCCGCAACATGCTCGACTCGGGCGACTGGGTAACCGCCCGCCTCAACGGCGTCAAATATCTGGAAAAGTCCCCGTTGGGCTACTGGCTCATGGCTACTTCCTACGCCGTCTTCGGCGTACACGACTGGGTCGCACGCCTCCCGAGCGCCCTGGGCGCCATCGGTCTCATGTTCGTCACAGCCGCCATCGGCCGCTGGGGTTTCGGCCCCCAGGCGGGGTTCTACGCCGGCCTGTCAGTGGGCGCCTCCATTGGACTTTTCCTCTTCACCCGCATCGTCATCCCCGACGTGCTGCTTACCGCGGCGGTAGGCAGCGCGCTCTACAGCTTCCTGCGCGTCGTCGAGGACCGCGACCGCCGCTGGATCTGGGGATTCTGGGCTAGTATCGGCGTGGGGATGCTGCTCAAGGGCCTGCTGGCGGCCTTGGTTCCCGTCGCGACCGCGTTTCTCTACCTGCTCCTCGAGCGCCGCTTGTTCCACCGCGAGACCTGGAAGCTGCTGCGGCCTTTCACGGGCACGCTGCTGGTACTCACCATCTTCGCACCCTGGATAGTGCTCGCCACGCTCCGCAATCCGCCCTACTTCGATTTCACGATGCGCAGCGATCCGGGCGTCTATCGCGGCTTCTTCTGGTTCTACTTCATCAACGAGCACATCCTGCGGTTCCTCGGGCTGCGCTTCCCGAAGGACTACAACACCGTTCCCCGCCTGCCGTTTCTACTCCTCCACCTGCTGTGGTTTTTCCCGTGGAGCGCGTTTCTGCCGGCGGCATGGAAGGTCGATCTTTCCAGCGACCCCCGCGCCGCGCGGCTGCGACGGCTGGCCTTCCTGTGGATCGGATTCCTGCTGACGTTTCTGAGCTTCTCGACGACCCAGGAATACTACAGCATGCCGTGTTATCCGGCGTTCGGCGTCTTGCTCGGACTCGGTCTGGCACGGGGACCCCGCCCCTGGGTGCAGGGTGGTTACGCCGTCCTGGCGGTTCTCGGGACCGTTGCCGGGGCCGCCGCGGGGTTGATTCTCTACCAGGTCCGTGGGCTCCCCACCCCGGGGGATATTAGTTCAGTTCTCACACAGAATCCAGAAGCCTACACGCTGTCGCTCGGCCATATGCAGGACCTGACCCTGGCGTCGTTTGCGTACTTGCGGGGCCCTCTGCTGGCGGCCGGTCTGGCGCTCTCCCTCGGCGCGCTCGGCGCGTGGTTCCTGCGCCGCACCCACTTCGCTCCCCTGTGCCTGGCCGCCATGATGGTGGTGTCGCTGCAGGCAGCGCATTCCGCTATGCGGATTTTCGACCCCTATCTCTCCTCCCGCCCGCTCGCGGACGCCCTTCGCGAAGCCCCCGCCGGACAACTCATCATTGAAGGACACTATTACCCCGCCTCGTCGGTAGTCTTCTATACGAACCGTCGCGCTCGGTTGCTCAACGGCAAGGCGGACAATTTGATTTATGGAGCGGCAGCGCCGGATGTCCCGCCCGTATTTCTGGAGGATGCCGATCTAGCGACTCTCTGGCGGCAGGACCAGCGGCTCTACCTGGTCGCCCCGGAGGCCTCGCGCCGCCGGCTCGAAGGTGTTCTCGGCTCCGTAAGACTGTACGCCGCGCGCGGCGGTAAAGTCATCCTAACGAACGGCCCTTGAGCCGGCGATTCCCGCCAGCACCGGACACAGGCGTCCCATCTCGCTCTCCAGGGCCTGGTAGGCCTCTTGGACGCCCGCCAGTTCCATGGATCGCCCCATCGTTTCGAGGCGCAGAGCAGCTTCGACCGTGGATTCGGCGGCGAAGTTGCTGGCCGACCCTTTGAGCGCGTGGGCCGCCCGCTCCAGTTCGTAGGGGTGGCCGGCCTCCACGGTCTCTTTGATCTTTTCCATCAGGCGGGGCGAGTTTTCCAGGAACAACCCCGCCACTTCCGCCAGTAGTTCCTGGTCGCCACCAATGTGGTCGAGCGCCGCAGCCAAGTTGAGAATCCCTATACTGCCAGCTAGTTCCACACTTGCCATATCGGCCGGCGCGGTGGAACCGTGACACTTTGGCTTATCGGAAGCTCAGGAAAGCGAGGCTGAGTGAGAGCGCGATCATCACAGCACTGGTGGTCCAAGCTATAGCATTGAAAATACGAGAATTAGTCCACTTCCCTAGCAGGTCCTCCCGGTTCACCAGCAGCAGCATGAAGATCAAGATCACCGGCAGCAAGGCCCCGTTGAGCACCTGCGAAAGCAAGATCAGCCTCACGAGGGGGAAATGCGGCAGTAAGATGACGCCCGCTCCCACCACGATCAGCAGCGTATAGAGCCAGTAGAAGACGGGTGCCTCTTCAAAGCGCTTGTTCACGCCGGACTCGAACCCCAGTCCCTCGCACACCGTATAGGCCGTCGAGAGCGGCAGAATAGAGGCGGCAAACAAGGAGGCGTTAAAGAGCCCGGCGCTGAACAGCAGGTAGGCGTAGCGTCCAAACGGACGCAGCGCCTCGGCCGCCTCGGCGGCGCTGCTGATATCCCGCGGTTGGCGGGAGTAGATGGCCCCGGCGCACGCCACCACGATGAAGAACGCAATCACCGTCATGACCACGCACCCCACCACGACTTCGATCCGCGACTCGGCGTACTGCTTCTCGTCGATCCCCTTTTCGACGACCGCCGACTGCAGGTAGAACTGCATCCACGGAGCGATGCTGGTCCCCACCATGCCCACCAGCATGGCGACATAAGCGTCTTCCAGCATGAGGTGGGGCGTCACGCTGTTGATCATGGCCTGGTGCCAGTCGGGACGCACCAGGATCCCCGACACGATGTACGCCGCGTAGAATCCACACGCCAGCAGAAAGGCTTTCTCCACACTCTGGTAAGTACCCTTTACCACCAGCAGCCACACCGCCGCCGCTCCCAGCGGCACCGAGATATACCGGCTCACTCCGAATAGTTCGAGCGACGTGGCTATGCCGGCGAATTCCGCCATCACGTTGGTGAGGTTCACGACCACCAGCAGGATCATTATGAAGAAGGTGGTGCGGAAACCGTACTCTTCGCGGATCAGGTCGGAAAGGCCCTTGCCCGTGACCGCCCCCATGCGGGAGCACATTTCCTGCGTCACTATCAGAGCGGCGGCGATGGGCAGCAGAGTCCACAGCGGCAGGTAGCCCCAGCGGGCGCCGGCCTGCGAATAGGTATAGATGCCGCCCGCGTCGTTATCGACCATGGCCGTGATGAAGCCCGGGCCGATAACGGCAAAGAAGACGGCGATATGGTTACGAAACCGGCGCAGCATGACACAATCGCTCGATCGTTCACTTGTGGCGCAACACGCTGATCACGTCGTCGGCGGTGATCACGCCGGCCAGCTTTTCGTTCTCGTCCACCACCGGCAGGGTCAGGATGTCGTATTTGTCGAACTGCTCGATGACGCGATCGCGGTCGTCGTCCACGGCGACCTTCCACAGCTCCTTGAACGCCAGGTGCCGCAGTGGCGTCGAATCGGGCTGTACGAACAGCCGCGCCACCGGCACCGCCGCCACGAGGCGCTCCTCCTCGTCCACCAGGAACAGCGTATTCAGGCTCTCGAGCAGCTCCTCGTTCCCCCGCAGAGCCTCGATGGCGTCGCGCACCATGGCGTTTTCGTGCAGCACGACGAACTGGGTGTTCATCATGCCGCCGGCGCTGTCCTCCTTGTGCTCGAGCAGCTCGCCGATCTCGGCCGCCGGCGTCTGCTCCATCTCGCTCAGGATCTCGCGGCTTGCTTCCTCCTCCATTTCGGCGAGCGCGTCGGCGGCTTCGTTAGGCGCCATCTCTTCGATGATGTCGGCCGCCTTCTCGGCGTCGAGCGCTTCGAGAATGCTGGCCTGAATCTTCGTATCCACCTCGTTGAGCGTCTCGGCCGCGACTTCCTCGTCGAGCGATTCGATGAGCGCCTCGCGCTCGGCCGGAGGCAGGTCCTCCACGATGTCGGCCAGGTCCGCCGGGTGGATCTCGTTCAGCATCTCGTGCGAGATGCTCAGCTTCAGCCGCCGCTGCGGATCGGGCTCGATGATGTTGCAATACTCCCACCCGATCGAGTTCGGTTGGATCGGCTCCTGCAGCTTCCGGATCGCCTGCGAGCTGGCCACCCCCTCCAGCAGCCGCCGGAACGCTCCCCGCACGCCGATGTCCACCTCCAGCACCCACAACTCCTGCCGCGGTCCGGCCGGCTCGATCGTCAGCGTCATGTCGTTCACCCGCACGACCTTCCGGCCGCCCACGTCGATGATTTGCTGGTCGAGCACGTCCTTGCACAGCAGCAGCAAGGACTCGTCGTGGCGATACGGCACGACCACGTCGTCCGACAGCACCAGGGCGTCGAGCGACACCGACTTCACCTGGTCGTACCGCAGGATGAACCGCGTCCGCCCGCCGTCTCCCACCAGGTACCGCGCGACCCGCCGCGGGTGTTCGGTCGGCTTCACTGCCGCCTCGACGACCTTGCCGATCCGCTGCCCATCCGGCCCCACGACCTTCAGGCCCGTCAGCTCCGTCAGGTAGATGACTCGTTCGATAGGAATCAACGCCATAATCCTGCTCCAATAAAAAAGCCCGCAGCGCACGGCGCGCTGGCGGGCTTACCCCTTGCGGGGGGCCTTGCCTTTACGACGAATTTAGTGCGCTCTACATCTCTTCCTTTTCCACTATGCCCTACGACCCGGATCGGCGCAAGCGTTTCTTTTTCACGGCCTCAAAAACCATGTTCCCGGCCTGTTGTCCACGCTTCTCACAATGGGCGAAATAGAGCGCCACGTAGCTCTCGAGCACGTAGTCCTGGGTGGTGAAACCGAGTTGGGCGGCCACCTCGTCGATCCATTTGGGCGCCCCCTCCAACTCCAGGAAATCGCCGACGGGGGTCTCATCGAGCAGGGCCAGTCCTTTCCGTCCGGACGGCCGGTATTCGGTCCGGTATTTCTGGTATTCGAAGACCGGAAAGAACCCCAGCCGGCTCAGGATCTCCAGCATCCGTTCGCCCGGACGGATCTCGACCTCCAGCTCTTCCCGCACCTTGTGCCGCCCTGCCGGGACGACGGGCGCTTTCCAGGTGAGCCACCACTGGCGGCCTTTGGACCGCACGCGCAGCACCCGCCCCAACTTCCGCAGGCTCTGATCCATCCGGTCGAAGAGAAGATTGCGCTCGAAAAGACGCGGGGTGGTCCGCTCAAAGCCGAGTCCGCGCAGCCGGCGCCGCATCGCCGCCACGCTCGCCACATGCAGCTTGATTTCAGTTTCCTTCACGCCGCGTTAGGGCCGGACCTTGACCTCGTTGACGACCTTCTTCACGCCCGCCGTCTTGCGGACGACCTGCTCGATCCGCTGGCGCAGCTTCTCGGAATCGATCCAGCCCTGGAGCGTGACCACGCCCTCCTTCACCGTGATTTCGATGGCCGTGGTCTTGAGGTCGCGGTCGTTGGCAATGCGCCGGAAAACCCGGTCGTAGACGACGTTGTCGGTGTCTGGTTTTTTCTCCGCGGCCGCCGCCGCGGGCGCCGTGGCGGTCCACCCGGCCGCGAAACACAGCAGCAGCAAGCACGCGATGATTCTCATGGCTCGCCACCTGGTTGCCGGCGCCAGTCGAGCGCCGCCAGGAAGGATTCGCTCTCCCGCCATTCCGGCCGCACTTTCACGTGCAAATCCAGGAAAATCTTGCGGCCCGTGAGGGCTTCCAACTCCTCGCGCGCCTGGGTCCCGACCTGCTTCAGACGCTCGCCGCCAGCCCCAATAATAATGCCTTTTTGGCCCGCTCGCTCCACGTAAATCGTAGCCGCGATACGCAGGAGCCGGCGACCCTCTTCAAACTGATCGATGGCCACGGCCGCGGCGTGGGGCACTTCCTCCCGCGTGGCGTGGATGACCTTCTCGCGGATTAGCTCGGCAGCCAGGTGGCGCAGGGGCTGGTCGGTGAGGTGGTCGGCGGGGAAATACTGCGGGCCTTCAGGCAACCGTGTGACGAGGACCGCGGTCAGCGCCTCCACGCCTTCGCCGGTGAGGGCCGAGATAGGCAAATAGTCCTCGAAGGCGAGAAGCTGGCGGTAGTGGTCGATCAGCGGCAGGAGCAGGTCCTTGCGGGGCAGGCGGTCGATTTTGTTGAGGGCGACCACGGCCGGTGTATTCGCCGCGCGGATCAGCTCGATGGCATGGGCATCGCCAGCGCCGAAGGAAGCGGTCGCGTCCACCACAAGCACCAGCAGGTCGCGGGCGTCGAGCGCCGCCTTGACCTCGTGCATCATGCGCCGGTTCAGGCTGTTGCGCGGCTCGTGGATGCCGGGGCTGTCGAGGAACACGAGCTGCGCGTCGTCGCGAGTCACCACGCCCTGAATGACCTCGCGGGTGGTTTGCGGCGTGTCCGCGACGATGGCGATCTTCGAGCCCACCAGGCGGTTGAGCAGCGTGGACTTGCCGGCGTTCGGCCGGCCCAGGAGGGAGACGAAACCCGATTTCATGCCGTCTTGCGCGCCTCCGCGTCGGCGGCGGGGTCAGCGCGGCGGCGCAGCCGCAGCCGCTCGACGCGCAGCCCCGTGCTCGCCAGCACTTCGATCTCGAGACCGTCGAGCTGCAAGACTTCACCGGCCGCAGGGACGTGGCCGAGCCACTCGGTGACGAGGCCCGAGAGCGTGGTCGATTCGACATCGCGGTCGGGACGGAAACCGGTGAGGTCCTTGAGGCGGTCGAGGTCGAGTTTCCCCGAGACCACGAAGCTGTGGTCGGGCTCCTCTTTGACGTCCGGCTCGGGCTCGGATTCGTCGCGGATCTCGCCGACGATTTCCTCGACCAGGTCTTCCAGGGTGGCGAGGCCCGCGGTGTTGCCGTATTCATCCACCACGATCGCCATGTGCAGGCTGCGGTGTTGCATCTCGCGCAGCAAGGCGTTCACGCGCTTCGTCTCGGGGACGAACAGCACCGGGCGCCGCAGCTCGCTCACCTGCCGGGTTTCGCGCTCGTGTTCCTCGATCTCGAGCATGTCGCGAACGTGCACGAACCCGATGATGGAGTCGATCGTGCCTTCGTAAATCGGCAGACGCGAGTATTCCTCGTGGATCAACAATTGCCGGAGCTGCTCGAGAGATGCCGTGGCTTCGATGGCCACGATATGCGGCCGCGGCGTCATCACTTCGCGGACCGTCTTGTCGCCGAACTCCACGACCGACTGGATCAGCTTGCGGTCGTCCTCCTCGAGCATGCCCTCTTCCTGACCGGCGTCCATGAGGGCCTCGATGTTTTCGCTGGGGGTGGGGGGCATCTCTGGGGGAGGCGTCTCGACGCCCAGGTCGGCGATGGAGTAGCCGAACCCGGCCACCAGCAGCAGCGGCTGGACGGCGAACGAAAGGAGGCGGGCCGGCAGCACCATCCGCAAGGCCCAGTGGCCGCTGGTGCGGGTGACCAGCACGTGCGGCGTCACGTAGGCGAAGATCACCAGCAACACGACGGCCACCAGCAGGCACTCCAGCAGGCCTTGCACGGTGAAGCCGACCCGGTACGCAAAGATAAAGGCCAGATTGAGAGCGAGGAGCAGGATCAGGCCCTGCTTGGCCGCCGCAAAGCGCTGCACGCCGGCGTCGGGATCGAGCTTCAGGCGCGGGCGCAGCTCCTCTTGGAACAGCTTCAGCGCGGGCTCGCTCACCTTGGGCCGCAGCCGCAAGGATTCGGCGTAGAGCAGGTGCAAATACGAGGCCAGCGCCAGCAGCGCGCTGAGCGCTAAGACCATCGCGATGGGCAGCGTGATCATCGGGACCGCTCGATCAAGGCCGCGGGCAGCCCGAGCGTCCGCCGCCAGCGGCTCTCGAGACGCCGCATCGCGCCGTGGTCGCGCTCGTGGTCGTGTCCCAGCAGGTGCAGGACGCCGTGCAGCACCAGGATCTTCAACTCCGCGTCAACGGAGTGGCCCCGGCGCTCGGCCTGCCTCGCGGCCTGGCGGGCGCAGATCAGCACGTCGCCCAGGTGGCCGGCATCACCGTCGGGAAAAGACAGCACGTCGGTGGCGTGATTCTGGCCGCGGAACTGGAGGTTGGCCCGCCGCGTAGCCGCCTCCGAAGCAACGCAGACAGCGAATTCGCGGCCTCCCGCGAGGCGGCGCCGCAGCTCGGAGGCAAAGCGCACCAGGCCACGCGCGTCAAACTCGACGGAGCGCTGGCGGTTCGAAAACCAATCCGGAGGGTCGGACGTAGCGGGGCCGGGCGTGGCAGGCGTCATGGTTTTGTTGACGCTCAGGCGGAAGGCGTGTCCAGCGTGAAGCTCAACTGGCGGTCGGGTCCGGCCTCGCCATACTGCTCGTAGGCCTTGATGATCCGCTGCACGAGCGGATGCCGGACCACGTCCCGCTCGTTGAGATAAATGAAGCTAACGCCGGCCACCCCCGCGATCACGTCGATCGCTTCCAGCAGCCCGCTGCGCTTGCCGGCCGGCAGGTCGATCTGGGTGATGTCGCCGGTGATGACGGCTTTCGAGCCGAAGCCCATGCGGGTGAGAAACATCTTCATCTGCTCGGGCGTGGCGTTCTGCGCTTCGTCGAGGATGATGAAGGCCTCGTTGAGCGACCGGCCGCGCATGAAGGCCAGCGGCGCGACCTCGATCACGCCCTTTTCGAGGTATTTCTCGACCTTTTCGGCGTCGAGCATGTCGAACAGGGCATCGTAGAGGGGCCGCAGGTAGGGATCGACTTTTTCCTGAAGCGTGCCCGGCAAGAAGCCGAGGCGCTCGCCGGCCTCGACCGCGGGCCGCGCCAGGACGATGCGGCCGACCGTCTTCGAGACCAGCGCCGACACCGCCATCGCGACGGCCAGGTAGGTCTTGCCAGTGCCCGCCGGTCCGATGGCGAACACCATGTCGTTGCGCTCGATGGCCTCGGCGTAGCGCATTTGGTTCGCGCTGCGCGGGGCCACGCCCTTTTTGCCGAAGTTACGCTGGCGGCAGCTCGTGACCAGGGCGCGCAGGCTGACCTCGGGGTCCTCCAGGACCACACGCAGGTAACTCTTGACGTCTCCATTGTTGAAGACCTGGCCGTGCTGGAGCAGCCACTGGAAGTCCTCCAGGATGGCCCCGGCGCGGTCCACCTGCGTGGGCTCCCCTTCTATTTCCAGGCTGTCGTCGAGGAGGTGAGTGCTGACGTCGAGGGCAGACTCGAGGAGGCGGATATTCTCGTCCCGGGTGCCGAATAAGGGCTCGATGCCGCGGGTGATCTTAACCTGCCGTTTCATTTATGAGGGGGAAACTGTAACCCCAAAAACACAAAAACAGGTCCTTTGACCTGTTTCCCTACCTCCTAGCGTGTAAAACCGGTTCGCTCAACCGTGCTCGCAGAGGGCCGCGGATTCGCCCGCGGCCACGACCTCAATATACCGGAAGGGCGGCGGACAAGTCAATGCGGGGGTCGTGTTCAATTCGCAGAAAGGCCACGAGCAGCGACGCGCGACTCAATCACGCCACATAATGGCAAATTGGGCCGGGCTCATATCGACGTCGCGGAGAATGCCCCGAAGCGTTCCGACCCGCAGCGTCCGGCTGCCGTGAACCGGCACCGTGGTGTGAAGCGCGCCCCGGTGCAAGACATGATGACTACCGCGAATGCGAACTGTCGTAAATCCCTGCAACTCAAGAAAACGCACCCTTTCAGCGCCGGTCGGCCGAGGCAGCCTAGGCACGGACTGGGGCTTCGAGTTCCAGATCCAACTGGCGCAGGGAACTGGGAGGGTTCAGACGCGCTAGAGCGTCTTCCAGACCAAAGGCTTCCACATACGCGCGGAGAGCCTCCCGGAGGTCCGCTATGGCCTCTTCTTCGGTGTCTCCTTCCCCGTAGGCGGGTACATCGGGAACGCGAGCCGTGAATCCGCCCTGCTCCAAGTCCGGAATGATCTCTACCGTGAGGCGCCGCATGAAATGATTGTATCGCGCCGGGAAGCTAGAATGGTCCTATGGCCACGCAAGCGAAGCGCGTCCTGATCGTGGATGACGAGCAGTCCCAGCGCGAAGCGCTCGCCGGGCTGGTGGCGGCCTGGGGCTATACGGCTATGACCGCCGCAGACGGGCAGGAGGCGCTCGAGAAGCTGGCCCACTTCCCGGCCCAAGCGATTGTCACCGACCTGAATATGCCGCGCCTGGATGGCTTCGGGCTGCTGCGGCGCCTCGGCGAGCAGGGCAACGCGCCCCCCACCATTGTGCTCACCGCTTTCGGCAGCGTCGAAAATGCCGTGACTACGGTCCACGAGCTGGGGGCCTTCTGGTTCCTCGAAAAGCCGATTCAGCCCGCGTCGTTGCAGGTACTGCTGGCGCGGGCGGTCGAGCAAAGCACGCTCTCGCTGGAAAAGGAGCGCTTGCAGCGCCGCTTGGCCTACGGTGGCGAGTTGGACGAGATGGTGGGACGCTCGGCCGCCATGCAGCAGGTGTTCGCGGTGATCCAGCAGGTCGCGCCGAGCCGGGCCTCGGTGCTGATTACCGGTGAGAGCGGCTCAGGCAAGGAGATGGTCGCGCACGCCATTCATAATCTTAGCCCGCGCCGCGAAGGGCCATTCGTCCCCATCAATTGCGCGGCCCTGCCCGAGTCGCTGATGGAAAGCGAGCTATTCGGACACGAGAAAGGAGCCTTCACCGGGGCGGCCGAGCGGCGCGCCGGCTGCTTTGAGCTGGCGCAGGGCGGGACGCTGCTGCTCGACGAGATCGGCGAGATGCCGTCTGGTACGCAGGCCAAGCTGTTGCGCGTGCTGGAGGATGGCAAGGTGCGGCGGCTGGGAGCGAAAGCCGAGATCGAAGTGGATGTGCGGGTGCTGGCTGCTACCAACAAGGTCCCCGAGATCGCCATCAGCAAGGGCGAGTTGCGGCAGGACCTCTACTACCGCCTCAACGTGTTCCACATCACCCTGCCGCCGCTGCGCGAGCACATGGAAGATCTCCCCTTGATCACCGAGGCGCTGGTACGGGACCTGAACCGCAAGCACGAGTGCCGCGTGACGGGGCTCGCGCCCGACGTCCTCGAGCGCCTCCAAAAACACAACTGGCCGGGGAACGTGCGCGAGTTGCGTAACGTGCTCGAGCGCGCCGTGATCGTGGCAGGCGAGGGCGCTATGGCGCTTTCGCACCTGCCGCCGGACTTCCTCCACCCCACGGGGAGCGTGCGGCCGGCGGGCGCCGGGGCCGACGGCGACGGGGTCTCCTTCGCGGTGGGCACCACGGTGGCCGAGGCCGAGAAGGGCCTGATCCTGCGGACGCTTGAGCACACCCATAACAACAAAACGCGCGCCGCCGAGATTCTCGGCATCAGCCTGAAGACGCTTCACAACAAGCTGAAGGAGTACGGGGCGTCCTGAGGCCGCCTCCATGACTTTTCGCCGCCGCCTAAGCCTGTCGATTGTCGCGCTCATTCTGGTGCTGGTGGCCGCGGTCTCGTTCAACTACCTACGCTACCTCGTAGGCATGCAGTTGCGGTTCGCGCTGCAGCAGGCCGAGATGGTGGCCGAGCAGGTGCGCAGCGCCGCGCTCGAAGCGGCCTCCGAGCACTGGCAGGAGGAGAGCGGCTACGACCTGCCGGCCCTGCGCGACGATCCCATGCTGGAAGGCGTGCTCAACCGCTCCCTCGGCAGCGCCCCGACCCTCGCCGAGATTGCCCTTACCGATCAGGACCAGGTCGTACTGCTTACCTCGGCAGGGGCGGCGGGCCGGCGCTGGTCCGCGCGGCCGAGCCTGCGGGAGCTCGCGGAGGCCGACTTCCTCGCGCAGTGGCGCGCCATCAGCACGCCGCAGCAGGACTATGAGGCTACCCGGGCGCTGTCCACCGAGGGTTCGAAAGGCCAGGCCGTGCTGGTAGTCCACGTGGCGGTGACCACCGGCCTGCTACGGCGCGATCTCGAACCGCCGATCCGGCGGCTAGCTTGGTCGGTGCTGCTGAGCCTGGGGGCCTCGCTCGCGCTGGCAATGGTCTTCTCGCACCTGGCCTTTCGGCCGCTCGACCGGCTGGGCGAAGCGATCGACCGCATGACACGTGGCGAGTTGAACCCGCCCGAGCCCGAAGCGGCGGGGCGGGGCGATGAGTATACCGCCATCTCGTCGAAACTCAACCTGCTCGGGCAGCAGTTCCGCGACGCCCGGGAAGGCGTGACTTCGCTGCGCAGCAACATGGAGCAGTTGATGCAGAAGCTCGAGGGAGCCGTGATGCTGTTCGATCAGGAGGACCGGCTGGTGATCGCCAGCGCCGCCGCCGAAGCCTTTCTGGGAGTCGGCCGGTGGCAGTTGCTCGGCCAGACCCTCGAAGAGGTGTTTCCGGCCGCGAGCGAACTGGGGGCCCTCGTCTTGAGCGCCGCGCACCTCCGCCAGCCCTTCAGCGACCGGGTGGTAGAGCTGCCGCCCGCAGCCGAAAGCGCTTCGGCGCATCCGAGCCGGGTGTTGTTGTCGGTGGAACTGATCGACGATTTCGCCAACCGCCGCCGGCTCGGTACCCTGGTGATTTTGCGCGACGCCGAGACGCGGCGCCAGATCGCAACCCAGGTCGAGGTCTCGAGCCGCCTGGCCGCCATCAGCCGGCTCACCGGTGGGGTGGCCCACGAGATCAAGAACCCGCTCCAGGCCATCACGCTGCACCTCGAACTGCTCAAGACCAAGCTCGCGCGCACCCCGATCGAGAATCCACCCGAGTTAGAAGTGATCGCGCGGGAGATGTCCCGGCTGGACCGCGTGGTGAAGACGTTCCTCGACTTCACCCGCCCGGTGGAGCTGAAGCTGACCGACGTGGCGCTGGACAAGCTGGTAGCCGAGGTGGCCGCCCTGGCGGCTCCCGAGGCGGCGCGGCAGAGGGTGCACGTGGAAGTGGATAACGGTGCGGCTGGGGTGCTGGTTCAGGGCGACCTCGATCTGCTGAAGCAAGCCCTTTGGAACCTGACCGTGAACGGGATCCAGGCGATGCCCGAAGGTGGTGAGCTGCGGCTGGCCGTCCAGGAAAGCGGTGGAGAGATCGAGGTTTCGATCGCCGACCAGGGAATCGGGATCCCGGCGGAACAGCGGGAGAAAATCTTCCGGCTCTACTACACGACCAAGCAGGGCGGCTCCGGGATCGGGCTGGCCATGACGTTCCGAGTCGTACAGTTACACAATGGTACAATCGATTTTTCGAGCGAGGTAGGCAAGGGAACGACCTTCCGCTTGCGGTTTCCGGTGCTGGAGAAGAGATGAGCGTCGGCACGAATGGGCGCCTCTGTACGGTCCTGCTGCTGGCCGTCGTCGGGATGCCCGGCTGTTGGCGTCCGGGCCGTGCCAAGGCTCCGGCGATTCCCGCGGCCCCTGTCGCGGTAGCTTCCGCGGAACCCCTTTCGGTGCCCCAGACCACGGTGCACCTGCCCCCTTGGCAGCCCATACCAGCCGAAGCTGTACCTCCGGAACCGGAAGCCGCTCCACCCACCCTGGCCCCGTCACCTGCTCCAGAAAGGCCAGTAACGCCGCCTCCGCCGCGGCCGCGGCCGGCCGCCAAGGGGGCGACCGTTGAGCCACCGCCGAGCGCCCCCCCGGCGCCAGTAAGGCCTCCCTCGGCCGGTGGGGGCCAGTTGCGTCCCATGCTGACCGCCAGCCAGGAACAGGACCTGCAGCGGCGCCTGGACCGCAGCATAATTGCCGCCGAGAAAGTTCTCGCCCAGGTTGGCTCGGCGCCGCAGCATCAGACCGAGGTGGAACGCGTCCGATCCTTCATCGAGCAGGCGCAACAGGCCCGGCGCCAGGGCGACTTGGTCCGCGCCACGAGCCTGGCGGAGCGTGCCGAGCTGCTGGCCTCCGGGGTCGCCTCCAGCCCCAAATAAAACGTGCCCCTTTTTAGCGACCACTCTCTGGTTGGGCTGGATGTCGGCTCCGGCTTCGTCAAAGCCGTCCGGCTGGTTAACAGGGACCATCGTCTCGTGGTGGCGAGCGCCGGCGTCGCTCCCGTGCCCGCGGGAGCGATCCACGGCACCACGCTGATCGATCCGCCGGCGTTGGCCGAGACCATCCGTCAGCTCTGCCGCACGCCAGGCTTGGGCGGCAAGCGGGTGGCGGTGGCGCTTTCCGGGCAGGATGTTTTCGTAGCCCGTCTGAAGGTGGAGTGCGGCCCTGCCGAGCCCCTGGAGGCTCGCCTGCGGAGCGAGGCCGCCGCCCTCGCGCCCTTCCCGCTCAACAGCGCCAGTCTCGACTACCAGGTGCTCGACAACTTCTCTCACTCCCAGTGGGTCGACGCCCTGGTGGTGGCCGCGCCACCCGGCCGGGTGGACCGGATGGTCGATCTCATGGAGCGCTCGAAAAAGAGGCTGGCGGTGGTGGAGGCGACGGCCTGCGCGCTGGTCAATGCGTTTCAGGCGAATTACGGGCCCACCCCCGACGAGGTAACGGCCCTGGTGCACGTGGGGAATGCGATCCTGACGCTCGTGATTGTGCGTGGCTCGGCGCCCTTGCTGGCCCGCGACATTCTGCTGGCGCCGGCTTCCCCGGGCCAGGCCCCGCTGGCAGAACGCGTAGTGGTGGAGGTGGAACGCCTCTGCGAGCGCCTGGATGAGATTGCCGACGATCACCCGCTCGAGCCGCGCTCCGGTAAGATTCAGCGGCTGCTGCTATCGGGAGGCGCCGCGCACACCGCGGGCCTCGCTGAACTGCTGCGCCAGCGCGTTCCAGTACCGTTCGAGGACCTGAACCCGTTTCGAAAGGTCGACTTTCAGGACCAGAGTCCGGCCAGCCGCCCGGTGTGGGATCATTTGCTCTGCATGCCGGTCGCCGTCGGGCTGGCGCTGCGGGCGTTCGATGCGGCCGAGCAGCCGCGAGCCGCATGATCCGAATCAACCTGCTGAAGTCGCAGAAAGTCTCCGGCCTGCCGCCGCTGATCGGGCAGCGCGAAGCGGTTTTCGGCGCGGCGCTGCTGGCGTTGGCTTGTGTGGGGCTGTTCTATCTGTCCCAGCGGTCCGGCAGCAACTCGAAGCCGCCGCCGAAACCAGCGGTCGCCCGGGTGGAACCAGCGTCGCTGCCGGCGTCGTTGCCAGTCTCCGTGCCGCAGCCACCGGAATCGCCCGCCACCGCAGCGGCGGCTCCAGCGCCGCCCCCTCCCGCCCCGGTGAACCAGGCGACGGGCTGCACCATAACGGCCGTTAGCTTCGAGACCCAGGCAGATGCTCTGGTGGTGAGGGTGCGGGCAAGTGGTGCGCCGAAGCACAAGAGCTTCGAGTTGGATAAACCCGACCGCCTCGTGATCGACTTGCCCGGCTGTAGCTTGGACGTGCCCCGCGACCAGTCTTCGCAGCGGGTGGACCATCCCCCTGTTGAGCGGGTCCGGGTAAGTCTGTTCCAGGAGAACCCGCCGGTAGTCCGCCTGGTACTCGACCTGGCACGAATGCCCCGCTACCAGATCACCCCGTCCATGGCGGGCCTGGACATCCGGGTTCCAGAGGCCTCCCCATGACCCGGAACGGCCGCGGGCCGCGCTGGGACCGGCTGGACGAGATCCTAGCCTCCGAGCGCCTGCAAGGCTTCATCGTTTCGGGACTGCCAAATGTACGCTATCTGACCGGGTTCACAGGGAGTAGCGCCCTTCTGCTCGCGATGCCGGCCGAGGCGGTGCTCTTCACCGACGGCCGCTACACTACTCAGGCACGCCAGGAAGTCCACGGTGCCCGGGTCGTCACCGCCAAAGGACCGCTGGTCAACATGCTGAACGGCTCGGTCAAGCGGCGGCGGCTGCGCCGGCTCGGGTTCGAGCGCCGCCGCATCGGCTTCGACCTTTATCAAGCGCTCCAGACAGGTTTACCGAAGTGCCGGCTCGAGCCGCTCGAGGGAACCCTCGAGAAGCTCCGTATGGTCAAGGATACCAATGAGATAGCGGCTATCCGGCGGGCGGTCGAGCTTAACTCCCGGGTCTTCGAGGCGGCGCTAGGCGCGATCCGGCCAGGGCAAACCGAAAGGGACGTAGCCGCCGAAATCGAGCACGATATGCGCCGCCAGGGCGGGGAAAAGCCTTCTTTTGACACCATTGTGGCGAGCGGCCGCCGTTCCGCCCTTCCACATGCCCATCCCACCCATAACCCCTTGAGAAAAAATGAGTTCATCATAGTGGACCAAGGTGTTATACTCGACGGGTATTCGAGCGACATGACGCGCACCGTCGCGCTCGGCAGTCTTGGCCGCAAGGCCAGGGAGGTCTACCGGGCGGTGCTCGAGGCCCAACTGGCGGGAATCGCCGCCGTGCGGGCCGGTGTGCGGGCCAAGGAAGTCGACCTGGCAGCGCGCAAGGTGCTCGAGAAACATGGTCTGGAGAAAGCCTTCGTTCATTCTACGGGCCACGGAGTCGGCCTGGAAATCCATGAACCCCCCCGGCTCGGCCGCACCGAAAAGACGCGGCTCGAAGCCGGCATGGTGATTACCATCGAGCCTGGAGCGTATCTGGAAGACCTGGGCGGTGTGCGAATTGAAGACATGGTTCTGGTAACGGCGGGAGGCTGTGAAGTGCTGACCCCTACCCCTAAGGATCTGCTCGTTTTATGACCTTGAAGGAAATCAAGGAACTCATCGACACCCTCACTGAAAAGGACGTCGCCGAGTTTGAGCTGGAGCGGGGCAACGAGCGGATCCGCATCCGCCGCCACAGCCCGGCAGGTCCACCGCAGATTGCTTTTGCGTCCGTTTCACCGGCCCTTGCCGCCCCCCCCGGCGCCGCGCCGGCCGGGCCGCCTCCCCCAGCTCCGGCCCTCGAAGCTCCACCGGCCCAAATTGAAGAAGAGTTCCACCTGATCAAGTCCCCTATCGTGGGGACCTACTACGACGCGCCCTCCCCCGGCGCCCCCCCCTTCGTCCAGGTCGGCGATACGATTGAAGCCGGCCAGGTGCTCTGCATCATCGAGGCCATGAAACTCATGAATGAGATCGAGTCGGATGTGGCGGGAGTCATCGAAAAGCGGTTTGTTTCGAACCAGCAGCCAGTAGAATACGGCGAGGCCTTGTTCGGCATTCGGCCCCGGCGCTAACGGGGGATTTATGTTCAAAAAAGTTCTTATAGCCAATCGTGGCGAGATCGCCCTGCGGGTGATTGCCGCCTGCAAGGACCTCGGCATCCGGACCGTGGCGGTTTACTCCGAGGCCGACCGGGCCTCGCTGCACGTGCGCTTCGCCGACGAGGCGCTGTGCATCGGTCCGGCCAAGAGCTCGGACAGCTACCTGAATATTCCGGCCGTCATCAGCGCGGCCGAGATCACCGATGCGGAAGCCATCCATCCGGGTTACGGCTTCCTGAGCGAGAACGCCGGCTTTGCCGAAGTGTGCGAGATGTCGGGGATCACCTTCATCGGGCCCAAGCCCGGCGTGATCCGCCTGATGGGGGAAAAAGAACAGGCGCGGCGCATGATGACCCGCGCGGGCCTGCCGGTGCTGCCGGGCTCGACCAGCCTGATCCGCAACGACGACGACGCTCAAGCCTGCGCCCGCGAGATCGGCTACCCGGTCATCATCAAGGCCGCGGCCGGCGGCGGCGGACGCGGCATGCGCATCGTGCGCGAGCCTTCCGAACTCGCGCCGCTGCTGCACCAGGCCCAGCACGAGGCCGCGGTCAGCTTCCACTCCCCGGACGTGTACCTCGAGAAATTCCTCGAACGCCCCCGGCACATCGAGTTCCAGGTGCTGGGCGACGAAGAGGGACGCGTCATCGTCCTAGGCGAGCGCGAGTGCTCCATCCAACGGCGTCATCAGAAGCTCATCGAGGAATCCCCGTCGCCACGCCTGGACCCCGAAACCCGTTGCGCCATGGGCCAGAAGGTCGCGAAGGCGCTCGAGGAGATCGGCTACACCAACGCCGGCACAGTCGAGTTCCTCATGGACGAGGACGGCAGCCTCCACTTCATCGAGATGAACACCCGCATCCAGGTGGAACACCCGGTGACCGAAATGGTCACGGGACTCGATCTGGTGAAGGCCCAGATCCTGATCGCCGGCGGTGAGCCGCTATCTTCGGTGGTTCCGGGACCGGTCGAGTTGCGCGGCCACGCCATCGAGTGCCGCATCAACGCCGAGAACCCCGTGACCTTCGCTCCCTCGGCCGGACGCATCACGCGCTTCAGCCCTCCCGGTATGGTGGGCATCCGTGTGGACACCGCGGCCTATGCTGACGGCTTCGTGCCACCCTATTACGATTCGCTCGTCGCCAAGCTCATCGCGCACGGCCGCGACCGCACCGAGGCCATCACCCGGATGCAGCGGGCGCTTGACATGTTCGTGATCGAGGGCATCCAGACGTCGATCCCGATGCACCAGCGGATCATGTCGGAGACGGATTTCGTGCTGGGGAACTTCGACACCAATTACCTCCAGCGGTTCGCGGTAGAGCAGAAGGTCGGGGTCGCGAAGTAAGGCAAGCCCGGGCGGCGCGCCAGACCCACAACAGGCGAATGGTCCCTTCGAGAGCGAGGGTCTGTGGACGGGTGTCGTGACGGTGCGGAATTACAAGGCTGATCTCGAGGCGTTCCTCTTCGGTACAATCTGGCAACGATGGATTTCGAGATCCTTGGAGAGATCCGCGAAGTCGTACCTATTGCAGTCAGCCACTCCATCCGAGATCTCGCCCGGCTCCGGAAAGTGTACGGCCCCGGCCGGTGGCGGAAGATGAAAGGGATCGCCTACCTCCGGCTCCGAACCGGCAGGGTTCGGCTCGCGGAATTGCACTGGTATGAAGCTCATGGTATAGGTAAAAAAGACCTCAAACGAAAGCGTTACCTGGACTGATGCAAGCAAAGCGCAAGGACTCAACTCCACGATTTGTCGTCTGCATCGACAATGCCGATTACCAGGCATCGCTGGAGCTACACAAGATCTACCCCGTTGTTCCTGACCCGGACGCCGCGCAGGATGGAGACCTTCGAATCGTTGACGAAAGTGGTGAGGACTACCTGTACTCCGCGGACCGTTTCGTTGTGATCGATCTACCGAAGTCCCTGGAGCGCGTGATGTTGAAGCAGGCTTCCTGAAGCGCGGGGGCCAGTTAAACAGCCTGAGGGTAGCTGCATGTTTCGAGGAAGCCGGAAGCACGTGCTCGACTGGACTAGTAGGCCTGCGTTCTGCGAGGAGTTGCTCCAGATCGTGGCGCCCGTGGACGCCAGGATATCCGTTGGGTCGATGTGGATGCCCAGAGGCTACGGAGCCACCGATGAGGCCAGACTGGAAACGTTTGGCGCAGACGCGTTACCCTCTAGCAACGCTTGGCCGAGCCTTCGTGCCTGGTGGCTCACCAATGAACGCGGCGCCAACACACCGAACTGGGACATCGCCTTGAGCTGTGAGGTAGAGGGGAGACCTGGGCTGGTTCTCGTCGAGGCGAAGGCAAACGTCCCGGAACTGGGTGTGGCCGGTAAACGCCTGGATGACGAGGCGTCCGATGCGAGCCGCGACAATCACGATCGAATTGGAGTTGCGATTGAGGAGGTGTGTGCCGAACTGCGGCGCATCAGCCGCACCACATGCATCAGTCGAGACTCACATTATCAACTTTCGAATCGCGTGGCGTTCGCGTGGAAGTTGGCAAGCCTAGGCCTACCGACAATCCTCGTCTACTTGGGTTTTTGTGGCGACGACGGCATCGCGGACGCCGGCGAACCGTTCAAAGACGCTGCGCATTGGAGCGAAGTGTTCGCCGCGTACGCGCACCCAATCGTACCGAAGGAATTGTTCGAGCGCAGATTGGATTGTGGGGCGGCGCCGGTATGGCTTCAGGTTCGCTCAAGACAAGTGACGGAAGCGTCGAAGCCTCGGCTGTCTAACTAATGCATGCACCGGCTTCCCAAAGGATGCGCGGCGGATGATACCCCGACTCGTTAGGCGGCGGCCCCCGAACCGCCGCGCGGTACACCTAGCGGAATCCTGCGGCGGGGTCGGGGACCGGCGCCGCGCCTGAAGGCGCGACACAACTGAACGCGGCGTCTAATCGGGCTCCCCGGCGGTCACAGGGATTCTCATTTCTTTCTCCCGCCGGATCGCCAGGCGGTGCTTCAGGATCTCCAGGCCCACCGGCACGAGCGAGAGTGCGATAACCAGCAGAATCGCCTTCTCGAAGTTGTTCTTCACAATCGGGACCTCGCCCAGCAGGTAGCCGAGCGTGGTGATGCACGCCACCCAGCCGATCCCTCCGAAGACATTGAAGGTGATGAAGCGGCGATAGTTCATGCCCCCCACACCGGCGACAAAGGGCGCGAAGGTCCGCACGATGGGGACAAAGCGGGCATAGATGATGGTCTTGCCGCCGTGCTTCTCGTAGAACTCGTGGGTGCGGATCAGGTGCCGGCGCTTGAAGAACCGCGAGTCTTCGCGATTGAAGATTTTGGGACCGGTCCGGAAGCCCAGATAGTACCCGAAGCTGTCGCCCAGCACGGCCGCCGCCATGAGCACCAGGTTGGCGGTGACAAAGTCGAGATGGCCCGCCCCGGTCACCACGCCGATGGTAAACATCAGCGAGTCGCCGGGCAGAAAGAAGCCCATCAGCAGCCCCGTTTCGGCGAAAACAATGGCGAACAGGATCGCGTAGCCGGGCCACCCTTGCAGCAGTCCAACGAGCTGCCGGGGGTCCGTGACGGTGCGGAGAAAATCGAACAACGAGTCCATTCGTTTCAGTGTAGCATCGCGATCCGTGCGGACCCGTTAAGATGAAACCCTGATGTCGTGCGCGACACTGGGCGGGCTGTATCCCATCATTGATACCTTGGCATGCGGGCGGGCGGGTATGGACCCGCTGCGCCTGGCGGAGGCGGTCGCGCAGGCCGGGGTGGCCGTCGCCCAGTTTCGCCACAAGGGACCTTACACCCGCGACGTGCTGGCGCAAGCCGACGAGATCGGCCGGATCTTGCGCGCGGCGGGCGTCCGGTACGTCATCAATGATCGCTCCGACGTGGCGCGGATGGTCGGGGCTGACGGCGTCCACCTGGGTCAGGAAGATCTTCCGCCGGCGCGGGTACGGGCCCTCGTGGGGCCGGAGGTCTGGATCGGCTTCTCCACCCACAACGAAGCCCAACTACGGGCCGGCGACCGCGAACCCGCCGACTACCTCGCCCTGGGCCCGATCTTCGCCACCGGCTCGAAAGAGAATCCGGATCCTGTGGTGGGCCTCGTGCAACTCGCGCGCCTGCGCCCGCTGACGGCGAAGCCGCTGGTGGCGATCGGCGGGATCACGCGCGACAATGTCCGGCAGGTGCTGGAGGCCGGGGCCGACGCCGTGGCGGTCATCTCGGACCTCCTGTCCGGCGACCTCGACGCCCGTCTGAAAGAATGGGTGCGGCTCACACGCCGATGAAGCGGATATTTTTCGTCCATTGGAATGCGGCAGAGGCCGAGGAGCGCGCCGGGCGGCTCCGGCAGGCGGGTTACGACGTCGACGCCTATTGGCAAACCGACAACACCGGGCTGGGCCTTCTGCGCGCGAACCCACCGGACCTCATCGTTCTCGATCTCAGCCGCGTTCCCTCCCACGGCCAGGCCATCGCGATCTTCCTGCGCCGGCAGAAAGCGACCCGCCATGTGCCGGTCGTGTTCGTCGGTGGTGTTCCCGAGAAGGTCGCGCGCCTCCGCGAAGCGCTCCCCGATGCGGTCTATGCGGAGTGGCGCGGGATTCGCAGCGCGCTGCGGCAAGCGCTGGCGAGCGCCCCGGCGGCTCCTGTGGTCCCCCCGAGCACGATGGCTGGTTATTCCGGAACGCCGCTCGCGAAGAAGCTCGGCATCCGCACCGGCTCCGTCGTGTCGCTCCTCAACGCCCCGTCCGGGTTCGCCCAGCAGCTCGAGCCTCTTCCGGAAGGCGTCCGGCTGCACGAGAAGCCCTCGGGCGCTAACCGAATGCTGCTGTTCGTGCGCTCGCAGGCGGACCTCGCCCGCCGCTTCCCCGCCGCCGAGCGCGCCCTCCCCGAAAAAGGCGGGCTGTGGATCTGCTGGCCGAAGAAA
Source organism: Terriglobia bacterium (assembly GCA_041482115.1). Classification (GTDB taxonomy): domain Bacteria; phylum Acidobacteriota; class Terriglobia; order Bryobacterales; family JACQDG01; genus JBGPDC01. The sequence continues at coordinate 26,329 of JBGPDC010000028.1, forward strand.
GCCTCCGGTATCGCCTCCGATCTTTCCCAGCCGGCGGTCCGCGCCTTCGGCCTCGCGCGCGGCCTCGTCGATTACAAGATCTGCGCAGTGGACGAAGCTTGGTCGGGCCTGTGCTTCGCGCGCCGGAGGGTTGCCGGAAGCCGCTGAACACATGCCATACTAGAGGACAAGGTTGCCTTCATGCTCACTCGCTACCTCCAGGCCGCGATGCAGCAAGCCCGCTATGAAATCCTTCCCGACGACGGCACGTATTACGGAGAGATTCCCGGATTTCAGGGCGTTTACGCGAACGCCTCCACCCTTGAAAAGTGCCGGGCAGAGTTGGAGGAGGTCCTGGAGGAATGGATCCTCTTCAGGGTGTCCGAGCATGGGAATTTGAGGCCCCAGGCTCCACTATTATGAAAGATCCCATCTTTGAAAATTACAGTTATGCGCAGCAAGCGAACAGCCTAAAGATGCGCGTGAACTGGATAGTTCCCGCCGTCATCGCCGACATGACGAAGGGAAGGCGGCGAAACAAAACTGGGGTCTCGCAATACCCCGCCAAGGTGATCCGGCAACTGGAGACAACCATAAGACGGCTGCAACGCATTCGTTAGGACACTATCCAACACCCGCCAGGCCCAGCGCTCCTTACTCGCCGTGTTAGCATCGGAGTCTCCCATGTCCTCCCCGGCCGCTCCCGCCCAGCCTGCCGCGACCTCCGGGGGCCTCATCCAAGGGCTCGGCCTCCTCGACTCGACCACCCTCGTCATGGGGTCGATGATCGGCTCCGGCATCTTTATCGTTTCGGCCGACATCGCGCGACAGGTTCAATCGCCCGCGCTGCTGCTCGCGACCTGGGCAGTGACGGCCGTCCTCACCATCACGGCCGCGCTCAGCTACGGCGAGCTCGCCGCCGCCATGCCCCAGGCCGGGGGACAGTACGTCTACCTGCGCGAAGCCTTCGGCCCGCTCAGCGGCTTCCTCTACGGCTGGACCTTATTCCTCGTAATCCAAACCGGCACCATCGCCGCCGTCGCCGTGGCGTTCGCCAAATTCACCGGGGTGTTCGTGCCGTGGATCTCGGCCTCAAACGTCCTCCTTTCCATCGGCCGCTTCGGCATCAACACCCAGCAGGCGCTGGCCATCGTGCTGCTGATCCTGCTATCGGCCGTGAACTGCTTCGGCATCCGGACCGGCGCGATCGTCCAGAACGTCTTCACCTTCGCCAAGACCGCGGCGCTGCTGGGCCTCGTGGCCCTCGGCTTCGGGCTCGGCTCGAATCCCCAGGCGGTCCAGCAAAACTTCACCGATTTCTGGCGCGGCGCGGACCTCACCATGACCACGCTGCGGATCGTCGCCGTCGCCATGGTGGGGTCGCTGTTCTCCGCCGATGCCTGGAACAACATCACCTTCACGGCGGGCGAGGTGAAGAATCCTCGGCGCAATCTGCCCCTGTCACTCGCCCTCGGCACCGGGGCGGTACTGACGCTGTACCTGCTCACCAATGTCGTCTACCTGCGCTGGCTGCCGCTCGATCAGATCCAGCACGCCGCCGAGGACCGCGTCGCGACCGCCGCCGTGCAGGTCATGCTGGGGGGCGGGGCCGAGCGCCTGATGGCTCTGGCCATCATGGTCTCGACCTTCGGCTGCATGAACGGGCTGATCCTGGCCGGCGCGCGCGTCTACTACGCCATGGCCATGGACGGCCTGTTTTTCCGGTCGGTCCGGCGCATCCATCCGCGCTCCCACGCCCCGGTGACGTCGCTCGCCGTGCAGTGCTGCTGGGCCTGTCTGCTCACCTTGAGCGGCACCTACGGTGATCTGCTCGACTATGTTATCTTTGCGGTGCTGTTGTTCTACATTTTGACGATTGCGGGGCTGTTTGTGCTGCGGCGTACCCGGCCGGAAATGGAACGTCCTTACCGCGCCATCGGCTACCCGTGGGCCCCCGCCCTGTATATTGTGCTGGCGGGATTCATCGAGGCGATGCTGCTGGCTTACAAGCCGGGCTATACCTGGCCGGGCCTGATCATCGTGATGCTGGGGGTGCCCGTCTATTTCATCTGGCGGCGGGCCGGGAGCGCCAATGGCTGACCTTCTGATTCGCAAACCGTTGCAGCAACTGATGCAGGAGGCTGGCGAAGAGGGCTCGCACACCCTGAAGCGCGTCCTGGGACCCGTGCAGCTCACCGCCCTCGGCATCGGCGCCATCATCGGAGCCGGGATCTTTGTGCTCTCCGGCCTCGGCACTCACTACGCCGGCCCCGGCCTCATGCTGTCCTTCGTGCTCGCCGGTCTCGGGTGCGCCTTCGCCGGATTGTGCTACGCGGAGTTTGCCGCCATGATCCCGCTCGCCGGTAGCGCTTATACCTACGCCTACGCGACGCTCGGCGAGCTCTTCGCCTGGATCATCGGTTGGGACCTGACGCTCGAATACGCCATGGGCGCCAGCACGGTCTCCTCCGGCTGGTCGAATCACTTCATCGAGTTCATGAACATCTTCCACATCCGGATCCCGCTCTGGCTGGCCTACGACCACTGGACCGCGCTGCGCACGGCCGAAAACGTCATCGCCCGCCAGATGGCCCGCGCCGCGGATGCTGCGCTGGTGCCCGGCACGCAGCCGTTCTTGAACAAGGTGACGGAAATCCTCGCGGCCCGCTCCCCGGAGCTGGTGCAGCAGGCTCACGCCCTGCTCGACGCCCCCACCCTTTTCGGCACGGAGATCGGCTTCAACCTGCCGGCGTTGCTTATCGCCCTCGTGGTCACGGCCATCCTGACCATCGGCATTAAGGAAAGCGCGCGTTTCAATCTCGTGATCGTGGTCGTCAAGGTCTCGGTGGTGCTTTTTGTCATCGCGCTGGGTATCAAATACGTGGACCCCTCCAACTGGGGTCATGACTGGGCCTCGTTCGCGCCGAATGGTTTTTCGGGCATAGGCGCCGGCGCCGCCTACATCTTTTTCGCCTACATTGGCTTCGACGCCGTTTCGACGACCGCGCAAGAGGCGCGGAACCCGCAGAAAGATCTCCCCACCGGCATCATTGCCTCGCTGGTGGTGTGCACGGTTTTCTATATCCTGGTGGCCGCCGTGCTGACCGGGATGGTGCCGTGGCAGGAAGTGAATATCGAAGCTCCCATCGCCCGGGCTTTCCTCGACCGCGGGCTGACGACCGCTTCCCATGTCATCACCGTGGGCGCGCTCGCCGGACTCACCAGCGTCATGCTGGTCATGCTGCTGGGCCAAACCCGGGTCCTGTATGCGATGGCCCACGATGGGCTGTTGCCCAAGGGATTCTTTGGGGCCATCCACCCCAAGTACCGGACGCCCTACAAGAACACGATCCTGGTCGGCGTGCTGGCGGGGGTGGTAGGCAGCCTGACGCCCATCGACGACATCGGCAAGATGGTGAATATCGGCACGCTGCTCGCGTTTGTGATCGTCTGCATCGCGGTACTCATGCTGCGCCACACCAACCCTGACCAGCCGCGGCCCTTCCGCACGCCGTGGGTGCCGCTGGTTCCGCTGTTGGGCATCGTGTTCAATGGCTACATGATGTACAAGCTCGGTTGGATCAACTGGGCGCGACTGATTATCTGGCTGATAATCGGACTCGTAATCTACTTCACCTACGGGATCCATCACAGCAAGCTGCGCCAGGGGGCCACGAAGCCCGCGGTGGTCGCCGGCGATTGACGTGTCCCTGCGGCTGTTCTCCAGTACTTCCCGCTTAGACCGCGTTCTCGCAATCCTGGTCGGCCTGGGGGCGTTGGTGTCGCTGGCCGACGTCCTGGCCGGCCGGGTCATGCCGGGTGCGATCCTGCCGGGCGCGAGCCTGCTCCGCACGGTCGCCTTCCTGGCAGGACTTATCCTTATCGTGCGGTTGCTGCGGATCTGGACGCGCCAGATATTGTGGCGGGTCCGCAACCGGATGATCCTGCTCTTCCTGTTCGTCGGCTTCGTGCCGCTGGTGCTGGTGACGGCGCTGAACGTCCTGGCTGCCTATGTCTTAACAGGACAAGAGGCCGTCTACATCACCACGGGGGGACTGGACCGCCGCGCCGGCCGGCTGCAAGGCGCCGCCAACGCGCTTGCCTGGAGCCTGCGGGCCGCGGACCCCGCCCGCCGCAGCGCCATGATCACGAGCTACCTGGAGCGCGCCGCGGAGGGCTGGCCCGGGCTGCGGGCCTGGGTCCGGGTGGGCAACCGGATGGTGCTATTCCCGGGAGAACAGGAGCTGGACCCGCCCCAGCCGACGCTCCGCGACTTCCGCGGGCTGGTCCGGCTGGCGGACCGGTTCTACCTCATGGCGCACGTCTCAGGCTCGCGCGCCGGTGTTGCCACTGAGCCGGGTCCGCCGTCGGTGCTGGCGCCGGCCGCCACGCCCGCCGCGCCGCCGGAGCCCGATCCGATCGAAGTGGCGCTGCTCTCGCCCGTGAACGAGACGGCCTTGAGCGATCTGGCCCCCGGCCTCGGCCACATCTCGCTGCTGCCGCTGCGCCGCCAGATGCTCAGCGAAAACAATCCCGACTATGAGTTCCCCGAGGTCGGGCGGGCCGCCTCCCAACAGACGCTGCCGCCTCCGGCGTACCGCTTCGATTACCAGGTCACCTGGTTCACGCTGCCTTTCCAGGTGGCCTCGTGGAATGAGCCGGGGCGCGACTTGAGCGTGAGTCTGCAGATCGACACGCGGCCCTCGGCCGTCTTCCGCCTGCTCTTCGGGCAGCGGGTGGAGGTGGCCCAAGGGGTGACCATCGTTTTCCTGGCCGTGGGGACGCTGTTCCTGCTGGTGGAGGTGGCCTCGCTGGTGATCGGCATCTCGATTACGCGGACGGTCACCAACAGCGTCCATGAGCTCTACGAAGGCACGCAGCGGGTGAACCGCGGCGACTTCTCCCAGCGCATCGACGTGCGCGGCACCGACCAGTTTGCGGAGCTTTCCCGTTCGTTCAACAGCATGACGGCTTCGATCGAGCGGCTGATCGAGGAATCGAAGGAGCGCCAGCGGCTCGCCTCCGAAATCGAGATCGCCCGCGAGGTGCAGGCGCAGCTCTTCCCCAAAGCGCCGCCGGTCATGAAGGGGCTCGAGATTCTGGGGGTCTGCCACGCGGCCCGCATGGTCTCGGGCGATTATTACGATTTCGTCAAGTTCTCGGAGGATCGCCTGGCGCTGGCGCTCGGCGATGTCGCGGGGAAGGGCATCTCCGCCGCCCTCCTGATGGCCTCTATTCAGTCCGGCCTGCGGGCCCAGCTCTCCGTTCTGGGGGCCATCCCGGTGAGCGGTAACGGCGCGGTATGGCGTTGTCCCACCGCCGACCTGGTCTCGCAGCTCAACGTGCGGCTTCACGAGAGCACGTCACCGGAAAAATACGCCACCTTCTTCTTCGGCGCCTACGATGACCGCCACGCCCTCCTTACTTACACCAACGCCGGCCACCTGCCGCCCATTCTGATTCGCAACGGGGAGCCCCGGCGACTGGAGGTGAACGGGATGGTCGTCGGCGTCCTGCCGTCTTCGAAGTACGAGCAGACCGAGCTCCAGTTGCACTCGGGCGACTTGCTGGTGGCGTTCACGGACGGGGTCACCGAGCCCGAGAACGAGTTCGAAGAGGAATTCGGCGAGCAGCGCCTGACCGATCTTCTGGTGCGCCACTGGCAGGCGTCCCCGGCCGACATCATCGAGCACGTCAGCCGCGCCGTCACCCAGTGGACCGGCAGTCCCGAGCTGCAGGACGACTTCACGCTGCTGGTGGCCCGCCGGCGCTAGTCCCCTATGCGCACCCTCTCCCAGCGGATCTACCTGGTGCTGGCCCTGATGGCCCTGGTCTTGGCCGGGGGTACGTGCGGCTTCGTGTGGATCGAGGGCTGGCCGTGGTTCGATGCTTTCTACATGGCCCTGACCACCCTGACCACGGTGGGCTATCAGGAGGTGCATCCACTTTCGCACACGGGGCGGATCTTCAATTCCGTTTTGATAGCCGTTGGTGTTACAACGGTCTTTCTCGCCATCGGCTTGATCGCCCAGTTTGCCATCCAGGCGGAGTTGGGAAAATACTTCGGCCGGCGGCGGCAGAAACGCATGCTCGACAACCTTACCGGGCACTATATCGTGTGCGGCGCGGGGCGTGTGGGCCGCAGCGTCGTGAGGGAGCTGGTGCGCAACGAGGTCCCCTTTGTGGTGGTGGACACCGACGCCGACCGCACCGATTGGGCGCTGCTACAGGGCTACACGGCGGTGGTGGCCGACGCCACCAAGGACGAGACCTTCCGGGAGGTCCACCTCGAGCGTGCCCGGGGATTGGTGGCGGCGCTGCCCACCGACGCCCAGAACGTTTACGTTGCCCTGACAGCGCGCGGCATGAGTAAAGACCTCAAGATCGTCGCCCGCGCGAGCGACGAAGAGGCGGTCGCCAAGCTCCGGCAAGCCGGAGCCAACACGGTCTTCACGCCCTACTCCCACACCGGCCACCGCTTGGCCCAGGCCCTGCTCCGCCCGCACGTGCTGAGCTTCCTCGACATGGCCTCGGCCTTCGAAGGCTCGGACCTCGATCTCGAGATCGAGCAGATCCGCGTCGGCGAGCGCTCGGAGTGCGCCGCCCACACGCTCGAGCAGGCGCGCCTGCCGCAGAAGCTGGGCGTGATCGTGCTGGCCATCCTAAAGAGCGGCGGGAAGATGCAGTTCAACCCCTCCGGCCAGACGCTGATGGAGCCGGGGGACGTTCTGATCGCCATGGGCGAAGGCCCCAAGCTGCGGGCGCTCGAGACTTTCGTGACCGGGGTGGCCCGGTGAAGATTCTCACCGCCGCCCAGATGCGCGAGATCGACCGGCGGACGACCGCGGAGCGTGGCGTGCCTCAGCTCGTGCTCATGGAGAATGCCGGGGCGCGCGTCTTCGAGTTCCTCTCTCACAAATTCGGACCGCTCCGCGACCACCGCATCGCGGTGATCTGCGGCAAGGGCAACAACGGGGGCGACGGGCTGGTGGTGGCGCGCCACCTGCATACGCGAGGGCGGTGCGGAAAGCTCACCGTCGTGCTCGTGGCCGACCGGGCGATGCTCGAGGGCGCCGGCGTGGACTGCCCGGTGGAGTTGGTGCGGTCGGAGAACGAGTGGGAGGCCGCGCTAGGCGCCATTCTGGATTCCACGCTGGTGGTAGACGCGCTGCTCGGCACCGGGCTGCGCGGTCCCGCCGAAGGCTTGGCGCTGCGCATCATTCGGGACCTCAACTCCCGGTTCGTGCGTGCGCGTGTGGTCGCGGTGGACATCCCCTCGGGCCTCGCGAGCGACTCGGGCGAGCCGGTCGGCGAGTCGGTGCGGGCGGACCATACCGTGACCTTCACTGCCCCCAAGATCGGACAAATCTTCCCCCCGAACTGCGAGGCGGTCGGCGAGCTGCACGTCGTACCCATTGGCAGCGCCCCCAGCCTCTACGAAGACGACCCCGAGCTTTACCTCGCGACGATCGACCCCACCGGGATTCTCCCGCTCTTCGCTCCGCGTCCTCGGGCGGCCCACAAGGGGGACTTCGGGCACGTCCTGATCGTCGCGGGATCGACTCCCAAGCCCGGCGCGGCGATTCTCGCCGGGACGGCCGCTCTGCGCGCCGGTGCGGGACTGGTGACGGTCGCCACGACGGCGCGCGCCGCGGCCATCGTGCCCGCCCACACCCCGGAGCTGATGACGGAGCCGCTTCCCGAAACCGAGCAGGGCACTGTCTCGCCCGCCGCCTTCGACTACCAGCGCTTCGAGAACATCGTCGCCCGCAAGGACGTGGTCGCCCTGGGACCGGGCCTCGGAACGAGCGACCAGACCCGCGCGTTTATGACCAAGGCGATAGGCCTGTGCGCGGGACGGCTGGTCCTCGACGCCGACGCGCTCGTGCCGGAGAACGTGCGGCCGGGCGCGGTGCTGACGCCGCATCCCGGGGAAATGGCCCGGCTCACTGGCCTCTCGACCGCTGAAGTGCAGAGCCGGCGCTTGGAGATCGCGCGAGAGTTCGCTCGCAGCCGCCAGGTGTATGTCGTGCTTAAAGGCTACCGGACGCTGGTGGCAGTCCCCGACGGCCGCGTGTTCGTGAACCTGACCGGATCGCCCGCGATGGCTTCCGGGGGCACGGGCGACGTCCTCACTGGCCTGATCGCCGGTCTGCTCGCACAGTTCCCGAAGGCTCCGGTGGAGCAGGCGGTAGCGGCGGCGGTGTGGCTGCACGGCCGGGCGGGCGAGCTGGCCGCGCGCGACCTCGGCGAGCAGTCGGCCCTGGCCACGGACCTGCTCGCGCGCCTGCCGGCCGCGATCGCGTCCTTGCGCGATGCCTGAGGAGACGTTCGTCACCGGCTCCGCAGAGGAGACCATCGCGCTCGGCCGCTCGCTTGCGGCGCGGCTAAAGCCTCCGGCGCTGGTGCTGCTGATCGGCGACCTCGGCGCAGGCAAGACCACCCTCGCCAAAGGCCTCGTCAGCGGGCTCGGCGCCGCGCCCGTCGAGGACGTCGCGAGTCCCACCTTCACGCTGATCCACGAATACGGCCGCGACCCGAAGGTCTATCACATCGACTTTTACCGGCTGGACAATATCCCGGAGCTTGAGACCCTCGGCCTCGACGACTTGTGGGACCAGAACGCCATCGTCCTCATCGAGTGGGGCGAGAAGTTCGACCGCCGTTTGCCCGCGGAGCGCGTGGAGATTCACTTGGAGCACGAGGGGGAGGAGCGAAGGCGGGTGCGGGTGATCTGGTAGGTTTGAAAAGTCGGGCAGATCTGCCCGACTTTTCTGGAGCACTTCGACTCCGGCCGCTAACTCCAGCGCCTTCAATACCACGCTGGAAATGTTGCAGATCTGCAACGTTTTCCAGGAGTTTCTGAAGGGACGCGTGCGTTCAGGCCGCCACCGCAAACTCAGCGCGGCTGGCTGTGACAGGAGCGGGGCTTTACGCCACGATTGCCGTTTCGCGCTCGGCGTGCCGAGTCCGCGCTGGCTCGTTGCGAAGGGACGGAGCCATCACGTCCGGAGTGCTGTTGCTCAGCGTTTCTTTCCGGCTGCGAAGCGCGCGACGGGCGAATCGACGGCCATCAAGACCGGCCCAAAAAATCCGTGATCGCGGCAGCTACTTCGTCGCTCTTCTCGATTGGCAGCAGGTGCGTTTCCCTTTCGAAGAGATGGATCTGGGCGCCGGGAATCAAGCCGGCTGTCTCCTCGGAAGCGCTCCGGTCTAAGAATTGATCCGCCGTACCTCCGATGACGAGTGTCGGGCATACAATGCGTCTGCCGTACGCAGCGTTGTTTTTGAAATCCGGTCCAAACAGTTGGCGGTAGTCACGCAGGATCGCAGCCGGGTCTCGGAAATCAGTGGCCAGCCGGTTTCCATCCTTCCAAAGCTTGAGTCGCACCAGCCAGTTGTACCAGGGTCTGCGGAACAGCAGCGCGTTTTCGCGCAGGAGGGTTCGGAAGTCCCCTCGTTCCAGCGCCTCAAATTGGCGTTCCAGCCTTCGCCACCCACCGGGCGAGAAACGGTGCGCCGAGACCAGCAGCACCAAGCGCCTGACCAACTCCGGATACTGAGCTGCGAATCGCATGGCCACGAAGCCACCCAGGGAGATTCCCACCACCACGTCGGGCGGTGTCCGGATGGCGTGTGCCATGTCCCGCACGATCTCTTCGAAGCTAGAGCCGGCGTATCCGAGAATCGTGAACTTATGTCCTGGAAGCAGACGTGAAATCTGACGCGCGTAACGTCCGGGGTCCGAAGCCTTGTCGAGACGCCTAAGAAGGGCATTGACACCGAAGAAGACAACCGCTTCTCGCTGGCCGGACCCGCCGCGAATGTACGGCACGCCGTTTCCGAGCAAACCGGTTTCAACGTTCGTCATCTTCTAACGTGTCCATACGAGTGAACTTCCTCCCTTAGCCTACCAGCAGCTTGGGCTGCCGAAATGTCGATAACTCGCGCGAAACGCCGCCGCGTTTAGCAGGCCCTGACCGAGCGCGTGCCGTGTGCAACGGCTGGGTCAGCCCACAGCGCCGTCTCCCGCGCCTCTGGTAGCATGGCGGCTTATGTCCTCACATCCGCATCCCTGGGCCTTGATCCTCGGAGCCTCGAGCGGCTTCGGCGAAGCTACCTCCATCGAGCTCGCCCGCGCCGGCATGAATATCTTCGGCGTACACTTCGACCGCCGCGCGACCCTGCCGCACGTCGAGGAGGTCAAGGCCGCCATTCAGGCGCACGGCCGCGAGGCGGTCTTCTTCAACATCAACGCCGCCGACGAGGAGAAGCGCAAGGAAACGATCGCCGCAATCCAGGCGCGCTGCTCGGACGCCGCTCGGCCCGGCACCGTGCGGGTGCTGCTGCACTCGATCGCCTTCGGGTCGCTGCTGCCCTACGTCTCAGCCACCGGCGAGAGGGTCGCCAGCAAGTCCCAGCTCGAGATGTCGTCCGACACCATGGCCCACAGCCTGGTCTACTGGGTGCAGGATTTGGTCGCGGCCGGAGTGATGACTCGCGGCGGCCGCGTCTACGCCATGACCAGCGCGGGTGGCACGCGCGCTATCCCGAGCTACGGTCCGGTCTCGGGCGCCAAGGCGCTGCTCGAATCCCACATCCGGCAGCTCGCGGTCGAGCTCGCCCCCTTTGGCATCACCGCCAACGCCATCCGGGCAGGCGTGACCGACACGCCCTCGCTGCGGAAGATCCCCGGCAGCGACAGGCTGATGGAGTTCTCGACGATGCGCAATCCGTATCACCGCCTGACGACGCCCCAGGACGTCGCGAAGTGCATCGCGGTCCTGGCCAACGAAGACACCTACTGGATGACTGGCAACACCATCGGGGTCGACGGCGGCGAAGATATCGTGGCCTGACAGCCCGTGGTAAAAACCGCTCCCTCACGGTCGCGGCTTCCATGAGAAGGCCGCCCCGTGTCAAGAGGACTTTCATTGGCTGGCTGACCACGAGGGCTGATCGCCGACCAACGGGAGGCGCGGGAACGCCCCAGGTTTCTAGTCTTATAAGAAAGGTTTTTCTGGGTGGGGTCAACCATGGCCGCTGACCGCCGACCATCGGGAGGCGCCTGGTCCTGTCCTTTCCAACCGCCGACTCGCCCTGCTTCCATTCGCA